>JAWXAU010000123.1 GCA_034439655.1 Bacteroidota bacterium
GGGAGCTGTTATTTTGCCACCCCGCCGCAGCGGGCTGCTGTAAATAAAAAAGGGCAGCATTCTAAGTTTTAAAATTCGTGTTTCAAACCTTTATATTTACTAGAATCGAATTATGAAGAGGTCTAATGAAAAATAGATGGATTCTGTCCATTATAAAACATACGAACAATCATTCCTACAAATCTGCTAATCTCTGGCATATATATTTTTGTTAAGCTGTTGTCGCACTTTTAACTTTCAACTTCTCACTTTTAGTTCGTCGCGGCGAATAACTTTTAGTTTTTAGTTTTCCCTTACTTCAACCCAGCTCTCTTCACAAAAAACGGCAGCAACACTTGGTTGAAATCATCACTCACAAAAGCTTCATTATATTCTACTTTATACTTACGGCAAGTTTCCATAAGTGCGGTTTTAAAATCGGTCATTTGTTGCAGATAATGTTCTTTTACTTGGGTGGGCATAATCTTTAAGGTCTCACCTGTTTCTATATCTTCAAATAAGAAAGGGCGGTTGCTAAATTCAAACTGCAATTCGGTTTCCTTATGAGCCACATGAAATAATATAACTTCATGTTTCATAAAACGCAAATGTTGCAAGGCTCCAAATAGTTCTTCCATATTATTGGGGTCTTCCATCATATCGCTAAATATAACCACCAGCGAACGTTTGTGCATGGTCTCGGCAAGTTGGTGCAGCGAATGGGCTATGTTTGAGTGGACATGCTCGGGCTGTGCGGCTAATACTTCATCAAGTTTGTTAAATATAATTTGTTGGTGCGACAAGGTAGAACGGGCAGGAGTGGTATATTTTACCCCATCATTAATTAGCGATACACTAAAGGCATCGCGTTGCTTGCGTAGCATATAGGTAATAGCAGCGGCAGCATATACCGAGAATTTGATTTTGTTCAACGTGTTTTGCGGGTAATACATACTGCTGGAAGTATCAATCACCAAATGGCATCGAAGGTTTGTTTCATCCTCGTATCGTTTTACAAATAATTTGTCGCTGCGGCCCAATAGTTTCCAATCAATATGGCGTGTGCTTTCGCCAGGATTATATACACGGTGCTCGCTAAACTCAACCGAGAAACCATGGAAGGGGCTTTTGTGCAAGCCTGTAATGAAACCCTCTACCACTTGGCGGGCAAGCAGTTCCATGTTCTTATATTGTTCCAGTTCTTCTATTTTTATATGTGCTGCCATTTGTTTTTTGTAGTTGATTTTGTTTCGGTATAGCGAATTAAAACTGAAAAAGTTCCTCGGCCTAGTTGCAGTGCAAATATATATAATTAACAGAAACTTTATAAAATCTATTTGCGGCATCCATATAAATCCTTTTATTTCGCATTAAAATATAACAACACATGAAAAAATTCATATTGGGTACAATGGTCATATTGGCCACGGTGTTTGCCTCCAACACTTTTAAGCCTGCATCTATAGCACCCGCAGCTCTTTCCGAAGGAAGCATTACCTTTACCACAGAAGTGAAAGCCGATAGTGGGAGCGAAATGGAGCAGCAGGCACAAATGATGGATGGCATGGAAATGAAAATGAAATTCAAAGGTAAAAAGTTTAGGATGGATATAAATATGGCCATGTTCAAAACTAGTATCATCACCCCCGATGGCGAAGAAATAATTACACTAGTAAACGGAATGGGACAAAAAATGGCTATTAAAGGTAGTAAAAAAGACCTTAAGAAAATGGCCAAACTAAAAGGAGAATCTGATACACCTGAAAAGTATACAGCAACTACCGAAACCAAAAAAATACTAGGCTATACTTGTAAAAAATATACATCAACAATTGTGGTCGAAGGAAAAAAATATACAAATGCGATATGGGCTACTGAAGAAATAACCGCAAGTGCAGAACTAATGAATAATAATGCCGAAGGTTTAAAAGGGTTCCCGCTCGAATTGTTCACTTATAACAAAGGACTTAAAACACATATGGTTGCTACCAATATAAGCAAAGAAGCTCCCGCCGATGCCGATTTTGAGATCCCCAAAGGTTATGAAGTGAAAACCATAGACGAAGTAATGCAACAAATGCCTGGTGGTGGAGAGTAATTTATTGAACAGTTGACAGTGCCATTATGGCAACTATATATTGCGTAATATTCACCAACTTCAAACTTCAAACTCCCTTCGCCGCGGCGAACCAACTTCCAAACTTCCAAACTTCCAAACTTCAAACTCCAAACTCCAAACTCCAAACTTCAAACTCTCCCCTACTTTTGCAGCCAAATTCCATAACTATTATATAACAAAAAATCAATGAACATTCACGAGTACCAAGGCAAGACCATTTTAAAACAATACGGTGTAGCCATTCAAGAAGGCATAGTTGCCGATACCGCTGATGGCAGTGTAGAAGCAGCCAAGCAATTACAAGCCGATACAGGCACCAGTTGGGTAGTAGTAAAAGCACAAATACATGCTGGCGGACGAGGCAAAGGTAAAATTGAAGGAACTGAACAACGTGGCGTGGCACTCGCTAAAACGCTTGACGATGTGAAAACGATTTCAGGAAATATATTGGGCGGCACGTTGGTTACCATACAAACTGGCCCAGCCGGAAAGAAGGTAAATAAAGTATTGGTAGCACAAGATGTATACTATCCTGGTGCTTCTGAAATCAAAGAATTTTATATGAGCATTTTGCTCGATAGGCAAACCAACCAAAACGTAATAGTTTACTCTACCGAAGGCGGAATGGACATAGAAGAAGTAGCACATAGCACTCCGCATTTAATACACAAAGAATATATAAACCCCAGTGTAGGTTTGCAAGGTTTCCAAGCACGCAAAATTGCTTTCGGGCTTGGCCTTGGTGGCGAAGCACACAAGCAAATGGTAAAATTCGTTACCTCATTATATACTGCCTATGTAAAAATAGATGCAGCCATGTTCGAGATTAACCCCGTATTAAAAACCAGCGACGATAAAATTATAGCGGTCGATGCGAAAGTAAACCTCGACGACAATGCCCTGTACCGCCACGCTGACCTAGCCGCTTTCCGCGACTTGGCCGAGGAAGATCCTACCGAAGTGGAAGCTGCAGAGCATAACCTCAACTATGTGAAGCTCGATGGCAATGTAGGCTGCATGGTTAACGGTGCAGGACTGGCCATGGCAACAATGGACATTATCAAACTAAGCGGCGGCGACCCAGCCAACTTTCTCGATGTGGGCGGCACAGCAAATGCTACCACTGTAGAAGCAGGCTTCCGTATTATACTAAAAGACCCCAATGTAAAAGCCATACTTATCAATATATTTGGTGGCATTGTTCGCTGCGACCGCGTAGCACAAGGCGTTGTAGATGCCTATACCAATATTGGCAATATTAATATACCTATTATAGTTCGCTTACAAGGCACCAATGCTACCGAAGCTAAGAAACTAATTGATGATAGCGGACTGAAAGTATTTTCTGCTATTACTTTAGAAGAAGCTGCTAATTTGGTGAAGAGTTCGTTGGCGTAAAATATATCAGCACAGGACACTACTTTTTCTCAAATTAATTTACCAGTTCAATTGTAGCTATAAACATAGCAGACCCTAAACATTCTGCATTTAATAGTACCATCTATACTGAACGTATGATGGCGAAGCAATCGTCCCTCAATACTGATAATAATACCGAAACTCAATATATAATAGTCCAAAAGAAAGGGACTAATCCCGAATGCTTTCGGGATGTAGTGCGGCATTACCATTCTACAAACTAATCCGCCTGAGGCGGAGAACTATTATAGGTTAAGAATTGGTATAATATAAATATAGAATAAACAAAAAAAAAAGAGCTACAGGAATTCACCCATAGCTCTTTTTCTATATTGTTATTTGGTCTTATTTATTCCCTGCCGCTTTTTTCTTAATGGCAAAATCGAAACAACGTATTACTTCGCATTCTTTGCAGTCTTGATCGCGGAAGGTGAACTTCACGCATATAGTTCCTTTCAATTCGCAGCAGTCGATGGCTGGCACAGGTGGTAATATATAACTGATGCCTACATTGGTATTGTTGGGTATGCTAAATATGGTATTGTTGTTCCAGATTACTTCGCGTGGATTTTGGTAAGCTCCTGACCCACTTCCATTAAATGAAGGAACTGTAGTGCCGCCATACATGGTAATAGCTGGAGGTACAGTTACTATATTGGTTGCAGTTGAAACACTTGCCCAAGTAAATGGAAGGTTTACGCATTTGAGGCATTCTTTACCGAAGTTGTCAGTAATATTATAGCTTACCACATTGGCACGCACCTCGGAAATGTTTGCGGTGCTTAGCCCGCTGATGCTATAGTTTTCGGTTACCACTGTGGCATTGGGTATAAGCACATAATCGTACTTCACGGTTCCTGTGTCAATTGTTATTGTGTAGGGACAGCAACTTGTATCTACATGACAATCGGTGGTGAAACGGATGGTACAGCTATCGCAAATGGTAGTGCCGCACCAACCATAAAGTGTGAGGGTGTAGATACCCGACAGGTTGGTGGTAAAGGTAAGTGGCACGCTGCCCGTTGTGGTTCCTGCTGGCGTAACCAATGTGTAAGTAACAGCCGCATTGCAAGTGGCATCGGCACAGTTGTATACTGCATTAATATTAATTACTTTATTGCATTTTACGACTATGGGTTCATCATCAGGTTTCATGCAGGTAATAAGCTGCGTAATGCCATCAATTTCATATACTTTCTCAGCCCACTTACTTCCTTTACAGCTACAATCTTTGCAAGTAGTTACAAATTTAATAACACAACTATCGCAAATTTTTCCACCACACCAACCATAGAGTGTGAGTATATAGGTGCCTGTTTGCGTAGGTGTGAGGTTTAGGGCAAGAGTGCCTGTTTGCACGCTATTATCCGGCAATAGCAGTGAGTAAGTTACCTTAGGCGGGCAGCTTACGGTATCATTACAATGAAATGATGTATTGATGGTATAAGTTTGGTTACACCGCAATGTATCCATCTCCTTGCAATGCATTTTGTTCTGTTTACCTGCTTTGGTGGTTACAATAATGTCATCAAAATAACTTTCGCTGCAGTCGCAAGTGTCAGGGCACTTGGGCACTAATACTGAATAAGAATTGCTGGTATCAACACAGCCAGTAGTTTGGTCGGTTATTATTATATAGTAACTTCCTGTCTGCACACCATTGCCCCCATTGTTATAACTAGGGCCTGTATACAAAAAGTTGTTGGTATTGGCATCGTACCAGTTAACAGTATAGTTGGATGCGAATATCCCGATTAATGGATTGGGTGCATAAATAACAAAAGGTCTGACACATTCGCAGGGAATAGAATCGCAGTAATGCGGGAATAGTCCTGCCGAGGGTCTTCTATTTACCGTGACTGCTGTGCTAGAGGTGCAACCTGTTACAGTGTCAGTATAGGTGGCAATATAAGTTCCTGCTGCCACTACTGTAATGCTGGGCGTGGTGCCACCATTATTCCAAGTTATATTGTTTGTATAATTGGTTACAGTTAAGGTGATAGGTACTCCTTCGCATAGCGTGCCAACAGGGGAGATGACAGGAGGTGCGGGAGGTGCATTTACCGATACAGTCATGGAGCAAGTATCGCTACAACCGTATTGGTTTGTTACGACCAAGTTGAATACGGTGGTGCTGGAAACAAACATCATATATACAGGTCCTACTCCTAGTTGCGAGCCATAGTTTCCGTTCATATACCATTTATTGGTGTCTCCGTTTACTTGGTTGGCGGTAAGGGTTACCATTCCGCCGGGGCTGCACAGGTTCATAGATGGAGAAACATTAAAAATGGCTTTGGGTTTGGCAACCTGTTTAACCGCCACTGTATTTGATATACATTGACATCCGTTACTATTTGTAATTACCACATGATAATTGCCTACTACATTGGTGCTATAGTTATTGGCGTTATTGGTTCCAGGAGCTGCTACAAAAGTATTAGGCATTGTTTCTACTTCCCACAAATAACTATATCCAGCCACATTAGGCGTAGTTAGTGTTGCATTCCCACCTGGGCATATAAAGCCAGGTTGGATGGTGCAACCGTTTATTCCTTGCCATACTTTTATAGAGATACTATCTTTACAGGTATTGCCTAACAAATCTGTTACTAGTAAAACAACAGGAACATTGTTAGAAGGATTGGCATAAGAGTGTGAGGTAGGTGAAGTGAACGCAGTTCCGCCATCGCCAAAAGTCCAACTATAGGTTACAAAGGGACTTGGATTTGATGAGAAAACTACGGGCACTCCTGTGCAAGCGGGGGCTGTACTATTAATAGCCAGTTTGATATATTTTACAGTATCAATTGCGGTGTTCGTGCAAGTAATATTATTGGGTCCGCCTAAGCCATTATTATACGATATAGTTAATGAAACAGGATAGTTGCCCGGCGAAGTATAGCAATGCATAGCTGGGTTTGCAACCGCAGTGGTAAAGCCATCACCAAAATTCCATAAATAAGTTACGCTAGCTGGATTGGGTGCAATAACTATAGAAGTATTGGTGACCGTTACACATCCATTGCATCCCAAAGTGCGGGTAAAAATGGCTTCTATAGGCACAGTTACAGTTGTTGAAACACAATTGCCAGTGCAGCTAGTAGGGTTGGGAGATGGAGGCCCAACGCAGAACTTAACACAGTAAACACCTGCATGTATATAAGTATGGGTGATTGGTACATTGGAATAACCAGTATCGGTACCACCATCGCCGTAATCCCAAATAATAAGTGCTCCTGTTGGGTTGGGTGTAGTGCCAGTGAACCGAAATTTATTACAGCTTAGTTGTTTGGCTTGGGTAATTTTTGGCTTGTTCACATCGGGGCAGCATACTTTGGCCACGTTAAAAGCAGCAGTGCGAGTGCAAGTGCCATAGCTTACTACCACATAGTAGAGACCAGGTAGCGTAGCTAAATATGTGTTTGATAAAGCACCCGTAACCGTTGGTCCTTGCACTGAAGTGCCAGTAGGATAAGTGCCGCTATACCATTGGTATGTAAAAGAGCCCGCACCTGGAGCAACTATATTAATCCCTAATTGCTCAAACATACCACTGCCTACGCCGGTGCATCGACCCACGCCACAGGTTACTGGCAATATTTTAAATGGATCGGGGACGAAGAAACTTTTGGTGAACGAGCAACCGCCTTTAGTTACGGTACAAGTATAATTGCCATATACGGTAAGGTTGGTAATAGTTTGAGTAGTACCACCATTCGACCAAGCATAAGTAGATCCAGAAGGTGCACCCACCGCAGTAAGTGAAACACCGCCAGGCAAACATACATTTGTGCCTGACATAGTAATGCTAAAGGTAAATTTGGGGAAAATATAAATATTAGTTATAGATGTATTGCCACAGCCGGTGGATGCAGTAATGGTTACTGGACCCCAGGGGCCAGTTCCAGCTTGACCGTGCCAAAGTACTGTGATTCCATTTGTGCCTTGCCCACCTGTAATAGTTCCGTTACTTGACGGAGAGATAGTCCAGGTAACTGTTGTTCCTGCAGGTACATTGCCACCTGATAATGAATAGTTTTCGGTCCCATCTACACAAACACTGTCATTGCCCGCGATGCCGCCTACCGTTGCTGCTACCGTGGTTTTGGTAGTGGCAGGTGTAGCACAAAATGGGGCAGCACTTTGTCTCAATATCACTGATAAAGTCCCGGGGACACTTGTCCATAATACAGTTACATTATCGCCAGTTATAGTTGGTGTGATATTGCCGGGCTGAAATGAGCCGTTTGTTATAGTCCATTCATAATAGTATCCAGTAGGTGCCACTGGTGTCATATTATAATTATATTGGCTATTTGCACATACCGTGTCAGGGCCTTGTATAGTGCCATTGCTAGGCACAGGCACCACTTTTACACTGGTAGATGCGGTGGTATTGCAGAAGGAATTGCTTAAATTGGTAGCGGTTACTACAAAGGTTCCAGTACCAACACTTCCAAACAATGGGCTATAGTTTGGTGTGCCTAAGCTAAATGAAGGCGATACTCCAGTAATGGGCAATATCGACCAGTCAAATGTTCCACCAGGAGAAGTGCCGAAAAATCCGCTTTGCCCCACACATACAGTTGCAGAGCCCATTACGCTAAACCTTTGTTTGGGTATAATGGTTAAACTTCCTGTTGAAGAACAACACAAATGTTTGTTGTTAAGAAATATGGTCAGTTGATAGGTATTGCTGGGTATTGCATTTGCCCAATTAATCCATACGGTATTATTGTCGGGGTAAGTGCTTAATAAATTATTGGCATTGGTAGCCGTGGTCACATTCATTAAAGTCCAAGTGTAAAATGTGCCTGGTAAATAAGGTACAGTATACGATGCATTGCTGGTATTGCAGGGCGATATGGGACCAACAATAATGGGAGAAGACGGAAGGATGGGCACCGTAGCATAGGCAATACAGCCTCCGCATTGTACCGAGATTTGTCCTTGTGGGTTTCCATTACCCCATACAATAGTAACTTGGTTTCCATTGGTTGAAATAATTGCTCCTCCCACAGGTATGCCCCAAGTAGGAGTTACACAACCAACCGCTGTATAAGTGGCAGTATCGCCTGCACAAACGGTGCTGATACAGTCAATTTTAATATTGCCATTTACTACAGTAACTGTATCAATAAATGTATCTGCACAGCAAGTAACCAACGTCATTGAATCGCCTGGGTTGCCTAAAGTTCCACCACCGCCAGGCACTAGTATAGTACTGTATGCAACAAGTGTAACTATATAAGTTCCCGCACTATTATATATATGTGTTGGATTGGTAAGCATAGAATTATTATTTACACCCGAAGCAGGGTCGCCAAAATTCCAACTATAGGATGCTACACCAGCAAATGTGGTAGTATTGGTAAAGTTGGTTATTGAATTCGGACAGGCATTATTGGGCGAAAATGTGAAGCTCGCATTAGGCTTGTCTCGCACATTGACTTCAAGGCATTTTGTAAAAGTATTTCCAAAGGCGTCAGTCACTGTAAGCGTCAGCACATAAGTTCCTATAACTGGCCATGTGATAGTAATACTTGGAGCACTTGTACTTGGATTGATAGTGGGCGAGGCTGGACCCGAGGTAATAGCCCATAGATAAGTGGCCCAAGTGCCCGCAGCACTGTAAGGATAAGTTTCGCCAACACATGCCGAGACAGGAGTACAATCTCTTTTAGGTTGTGTGCTTCCTCCGTTATGGTCTTTTGCAGGTTTGTAGCAATCGGGCTGCTGATATAATATCTCTACTTGACTACAATTTTGTGCTGCAAGTTTTGTTTGTGATGCAATTGAAACAATAACAATCGCCAATAACATCAGTACGTATTTTTTGGTGTTAAATATCTTTTTCATAGCCGTTTATTTAGTATTTTTAGTGGGGTCAACCTGAGCACATCCTTGTTTTTTCTTTTCGTAACACACCAACTTGTTGCAGGTAGTACAATCTGTGAACTCTATTTTATAACGTATACACCATCTGAACAAGGCACTGCAACATGGGGTAAGTTGTGGCGTAGTAATATTTATAATCAAGTTTTGCTGTACGCCATTCCATTGCTGGCTATTGGTGCCATTTGTGAAATGACCATAGGTAAGGGCGTCTTTATTACAGGGTATACACAAATCGTTTTCAGGCACCATTTCGAAGTATACCAAATCGGCCTTAATAGTTTTAATAGTTTTTGGCGGTGAGGTGGTAATCGTTACAGGTTGAACTAGTGAAATCGTATTGTTATTTATATCAATTTGATTTGGTGCAGGTGCAGCGAGCGTAAAATATTTTGAATCGCATGCGTCGCATTTACAAGTTACATTGCTATCACACAAATAGTCTTCAGCATTCTTGCCCGGGTCACCCAATTTTTGAATTTTTGTTTTAATGCAAATATTGCTGAGCGAAGGGCTTGCACTAATAATACCCGTTACCGTTAGCGTTCCACCCGATGGGGCAATGGGGGTACCCAGCGGTGGCGAGAAACTTGAAATTGTAGCCCCTCCCGGTGTGCTGCTGTACACGCTGATGTTTTGAAATACCGCAGTGGAATTATTAAGGTTTGTAATTATATAAGAAAAAGTGTATTGTCCGGGTGTATCAGTGCATTTTACCACAAACGAATCGAGCTCAATAATATATTGTGTGACTATATTGAACCAAAACGGTTGGGCAAATCCATAACCATCTACCAATTGTCTATCTTCGCCATCCATTGGGGTTACAGTCCATGCATATTTTTTTCCTACTTCGGGCAACGGATAGTCGTTAGGCCATTGCGTTTGGTATACTCCTTTATAATCTTTTTCTATTATGGCTTGATTGCTCCTGATGGCTGTTATATAATCCTGTCCATCCATCACTTCAAAAACCTTTAACCGATAGGTCACAATTTCCCTTGGCGATGGAATTACTGGAGTCCACCTAAATATAATATTATTTATATTCTTATCTGAAATTGTTTCAGTATTCCCCGGGGTTTGTAAAATGGGTGCTTGGTACGAAACGATATTGAACATTTTGTGCGTAGAACCAGAAGTGCCAATGGTTGCACCCGTTAAGGGATCGGTAATAGTTACTTCAAATTTGTAATGGTCGTCAGGAATACGCCCAGTTCTGCTCATAGTTTTTTCAAGACTACCTTTATAGTTTACCGCATATAAAGGGAAAATATCATCAGGGTTATATTGGTTTACACCCGGCGGTACTGTTAAGATAGGCATTTTGGATGCATCGGTAGCTGCAACCGATACTCCTCTGCTATCAAATAATTCAGTCCTCACTTTCACGTTCAAATCGCTTGTGCCTGTATTATTTATAATAAGGGTAGCGGTTTCAGCCCTATCTGGCCAATCGGAAATATAGGGCGATGGAGAAGAACTCATAATAAGCTGAATGCTTTGTGCACTATTACTGCCTAGTGAAAGGCAGAAGAAGAATGCCAGGAAAGTAAATTTATGATACATAATCTTAAAATTTATAAATGATGGAAGTTCTTAAAAAATTTTCTCTGTAGGATAATCCAGGTCGTGTTTCACCATAATGAAACATATTGATGGAAGTATTCAATGAGAAAAAGAGTTTCTGGGTCAATGCATATTTGGCACCCGACAATATCATAACTTGGGAGCCTGAAGATGCTGAATTTATTTCGTTATGAGCAAGCATAATACCAGCGGTGGTGCTCAGTTTCTTTTTAAAGAATTTATAGCCGAAGTTCAACCTCAGCGATTTAGTTAACAAGCTACCGTACGATGCATTATTGTCGAAATAACTAAGCATGGTGCTAAACGAAAAAGGGTTTTTTAACATGGACAACATATAGGACAATGCAATATTGTCGGCTTCATTGGCATTTAATGCACCACTAAGCACATTAAAATCTTTAAAGGTATTTTGTGAATACATCAGCGTGAAGTTGTTCAGACTTTTTGAGGAAGTGTAGGTATATGAAGGACTGATGCTCCACGACCAACTTACCATTTCCAATCGAAAGGTATCGTTCATCACGCTGTTACGGTATCCGAAATTGGAAAAAGAAGCAGCAATTGAAATTTTATCCGAAAATCGGGCATTTATGTTTGCACTTCCGATAGATTGAGTAGTGGTTGCTGCCTTTGTTCCTGACACGTTATTTGCCCTTTTGCCTATGGAGCCTGAAACTTGTAGTTTGCTTTTGAAAAGGGTGAAACGTGGGTCAACTGTTACCTCAAGCCTATCGGTTTGTAGAAAGGGATACCCCATGGGTACAAAGCCATCGCCGTAGTATGTCGCAACTGTTTTAATTCCAAAGTTTTTCCTATCAGTACCAATACTCAACACCGATGCATAATCCAATCGTGCTGATCCGTTTTTGGTAAAAATCCCCAATGGGTTGAAAGATGAAGATGGAGCAGGAACCTCATCGGAACTCATGTCTCGGGTAAATGCAGAGGCAGCTACTTCTCCTTTTATATAAATCTGTTTGCTTAAGTTTATTCTAAAATCCAAGGAACTCAAAAACCCTGATTGGGGCATTGCTTTCGAAGGTTTTACTTGCAATGAAGAGGTATCGTCCTTCATCATACTTTGTATAAAATAAATATGTGACGAGTCTTGGTGGCCAAAGCCCGTTTTAATCGAATATATTTTGCGGGAATATATACCACTGATATTGTTTTTTAAATTTTCTTCGATCGCTAATTGCGAACTGCCGCTAAAACAAGATAGACGAAATTTGCCAGGCGATAAATTAATGCCTGTGCCCCATACTGCAATATTGCCCACACTCAGTTCAGAATAGTTAGGCGATTGCGACCCGAGAATTAGCTGTGCCCATTTATATTTGGGAGCAATTGCTACCCTGTTGAGTGGGTTTCGCATCACCTGTTTCAAATTAGCTAAACTTACGCCCGTCATTGCAGGGGCATAGGGAAGAATATCGCCATACTGACCCGTGGGCAATGCCATGGTAATAGGCATAGAAAAGTCTTTTGTGCTTAGTGTGGTATTTATAATCAACCTACACAAAGTGCCAGGTCTGCGAGCCTTTACGACCCCACCCTCTGACTCCATTTTGTAGAATTCTCCGTGCAAACCAATATCTCCGCCTAGGGTCACCAATTTCTTTTGTTGTTGCCCCATAACCACATGCCCCATTAAACAAATGGCAAGTACTAGATAGCTATGGGTTTTACGAGAAATCATGGATTAAAAGTGGATTACATAAGGTGTGGTTTGAACGCAAATGTAAATATAATTTTATTATTCCAATCATAATTTGTTTACGTTTAGCAGACAAATTAATAAACGGTAAAGAATAATTAAAGAACTCAATGTAAGTGCTTAACGAAAGGCTGGGAGCCTTGCATGTTTTATGCGGACCACTTTAATATAACAAAACACCACTGCTGTATGGCATGGGTTCTTTAGGTTTAATCGGACTATAAATTCTTTGCCTTTAGCAAGCCGATTGCATCCCCCCGCCGCGGCGGGGCTATCGCGGACGGCTCGGGTGTGAGTATAAATATATATAACAAAAGAACCCTTGCTGTTGGGTTTAGGGTTCTTTTAAACTGTGAAAGATGCAAATTGGTTTTACTCAATAACTATACGTTGTGTTTCCTCTCCCAAGCGAAGGAAATATATTCCTTTGGCCAAATAAGAAACATTAACATCGAGCGTGTGTGCTGCATGTTGTATATTGTCTTTATATACCAACTCGCCCAGCACATTATTATATACTTATTTGTTGTTCAATATTGTCAGGTTTGTTAAACGCTATCGTAAAACTACCTAAGCTAGGGTTCGGGCATATCTTAAAACTAGAATTGGTATTGCCTCCCGCAGTGGGTTGCCCAATACCCACGCCAAATTGATTACCCAAGCTGTCTGTTTTTACCAAATAGGCTTGCGATTGATTGCCAAAGCTCCACGTACTGCCAGCCAACACATAGCCGCCATCGGTAGTTTTTTGCACACAACTCCCAGCGTCTTGCATTGCCCCGCCATAGTATTTGCCCCAAATTATATTGCCGAGGCTGTCGGTTTTGGCCATATAGGCATCGCCAGCCACATAGTTTGGTGGGTAGCTTGCAGCCATGCTGTGGGCACCTGCAATTATATATCCTCCATCGTTTGTTTGCAGCACCCACGAAAAATAATCGTACTTGGTGATACCATAAGTTTTTTCCCATTTCACATGGCCATCTTGATCAGTTTTTATCAGGTAGCCGCCTTTGTTACCTTTATTATCAGTTCTGCCAACAATGATATAACCACTATCTATCGTCTGTAAAATGTTTAAACCGTACGACATACCTTGGTCGGGCAGGTTTTGAGTCCAAATACTATCGCCATTAGGTTTCACTTTGGTTATGTAAACGCCATAATAGGAAGGGGTGAGCTGGTTCCTCCCTACTATTGTAAAGCTGCCATCTGCATTCACACTTACCCCATACCCTGTGGTTTCCCTTTGGCCACCATATACCTTTTCCCATTGTTTATTGCCAAGCGAGTCCAACTTTAACAAAAAAGCACATACCCCAATAGCAGTGGTCTTCGTACCTGTTATTATATAACCCCCGTCAGAGGTTTTTCGCAAATCTTCTCCAAAATCATAGCAGCTAAATAATTTAGACCAAGTCGTATCGCCTTTGTTATCCATTTTAAGCAAAAATACACCACTACAAGTTTGATAAATGCCTACGCTGCACATACCAATGTAACCTCCATCTATTGTTTGGGTGATAGCCATTCCAAAGCTATTATTAAATCAAAGGGGTATTCTTTGGTCCAAATGGTATCGCCCTTGCTATTTGTTTTAATAAAATAACTTCTGATAGGTGCCGGGCCATTTGATACGCCCGACATAATAAAGCCCCCATCTGTAGTTTGTTCAACAGTATGTAACGTGTCCCACGCTGCTGCTCCGTAGCTTTTTTCAAACAAGATTGTTTGTGCGGCCAGCATATTGCAGTATAAAATAAAGGCAATGCTTATTATATTTCTAATGTTTTCCATATCATTAATTACCTTTTTGAGGGTTTTTCTTTTTGTCTTTATTGTGCAACAATTCCTGCGGCGGGCAGCATTGGTTTATTTGGCCTTGCAGCACATTTAGTTGTATTTGCAAATCGTCTATTTGTGCTTGCTGCTCCTTTATCCCTTCAACTAAAAGGGCAATTAAGCTGTATAATCTATACCTTTTTCGGAGTCTGTCTGCGATGAATCGGGGCTCGTTTTATAAACCACCTCTGGCAATACGGTTTCTACTTGCTGGGCTATAAACCCAATTTGCTTTTTCTGACTGGTGAACGAATCTTGGTTGGTAGAATCAATTGTAAAACCTAAGCGATATGGCTTTAGCCTATATGATACCCCGTTAAGACCTTGTATTTTGGTCATTGCAGCAGAAATGGGTTGTACATCAAACTTATAATTAGAATCAGAGAATTTTACAAAACCCCATTTAGTCCAAACAATACCGTTACCATACACGAAGAAATTGTGACTGTTTTTTGGCAGGCCAAATAGGCTATATTTGTGATCAACTATCTGGTTTTTAGTATAACTGTTATCTACACTTACTATCGAGGACCACTGATAATTTACATCAGGGGTGCCAATATGATCTATTGCAAGTGAGGGGGTGCGATAGCCATAAATGCTAAATTTGCTGCCAAATAAGCGGTTGGAATTACCAAGGACAGCATAGACAGTAGGGTTAAATGGCGATGAAATAAATACATTGCCTCCATTTTCAATTTTAACTTGGCCTTGCGTGTGCATGGCACAAAGTAATAGTGTTATTATTGTTATCTTTTTCATTTTACTGTTTGTTTAATGTTTTCTTATTTAATTTTTTGCACCATAGCATAAAAATCAGCATTGGTACCGCATTCAAACCCATCTCCCAGCAATATAAAATCTGTAGCCTTAAAGCAACTTTGGTATTAGCTGGCACTATATCATTGTTACCACCCGGCCCACCTATTGTAATACTCTTTTTAACCCAGTGTCCATAACCAGCCCACACGTAGTTGTTCAAAACAGTTACTGTTGTCATATTGCTAGTGTCTAGCTTGTATATTTTAAAATAATCAATATCCATATTGTAAGGGGTTAGGGTATTGCTGGTTGTACAATGCGTTTGTTCATTTGGTGCTTTGGTCTGCCCGCCAATAGATATATATACATTCATAGGGACTAGCTGGTCTTGTTCCCAGTTAAAACTTAAAACCATTTTGCCGTCAACAAATATGTCTATATAGTCTGGATTCCATTCACCTGTTACCACATGGTATTTTCCTGCAGCAAAGTCAGTAATTTTATAGGCTGAAGCCTCGGTAATACCCGAGTATTTTTGATCAATTGTTCTGCTATTAGAGTTAGTAAGGGTGTCTCGATGTATTGTGGCCCCACATAGGTTATAACGCTGAGGGGCGGTTTCAAAATAATCAATTTCATAATAGTGCATATTATCAGGCATAGAGGGGCTATGGGGGAACATCCAAAATGCAGGGAACATCCCCCTTACAAGTTCATTATTACCTACGCCTACAGTTGTGCCATACAAATTAATATCAGGCCATCTAAATTTCAGTTCGAAAGCTCCATATTTAAATGCTTGTTGAGTTATTAATTGCCCACCAGTAGTATTAAAATTATGATGACTTTTTTGTCCACCTCCACCAGAGACAGTCCAACAACCATCACACGGATAAGGATAAGTACCTGAATTTTTGTTTGCCTCTAGTTTGCATATCCCATTTGCATCAAATATAATATTTTCACCAAACTCAGTATAATAATTATTGCAACTGTTTGCTGAGTCCCACTGGTGATTACCAAAGGATTCAATAAAAACCCACTTATGGCTCGCTTCTATATTAGCAAAACCTATTGAGTCATTAGCACCATAATTAAAAAATTGTCGCTCCAAATTAAACTCCAGTTAGGGTCGCCTAAGCTAGGTGTCTGCCCGTCACAGGCATAGTTAATCGCAAACATGAATATAAACAGCATAAATTGCCATCGCATTTGGCTAGCATATATTTCAATACGATTTTTAGTTTTTGTTATCATCGATTTTCTATTTATTTGTTGCCTACTACTTATAATGGCGTTCGGCTTTTCCCTATATTTTTATAATGCTACGTTAATAAGCAAGCATTTGTATTTGCTGAGAATGAAATGAGAATAATGACGAAGCCGTGTACTGTTTGCAAGCTTAAAAAATGTTTCGGGAAATGCAATCGGAATACCCTTAATGGGCAGCAAAATACAGCTATTATTGGGGGAGATTATACCCGACAAGTTGTTTTTAAAAGCTATGGATGCGTTATTGTGCATAAAGGCTTAAGAATTAAAAAATATTTTCGGAGACAATGTTAGGTGAAGAAATAATACAATGCAAATTTATTTATTTTTCTCACCCAATGTTTAAAGCCTTAATATAGAATATGTTGTTGAATGGTTAAAAATAATTAAAGAACTTACTGTAATCGTTTAATAAAAGTTTTTTATTTTATATTTCTTTGTTTAATATTTGGTCAATCCCGTCCCATCTTTGCACCGCAAAATGGATTCATACTATGATATAGCAATAATAGGTGGCGGTGCTGCAGGTTTCTTTGGTGCAATAGCAGCGGCTGAAACTGGTGCAAAAGATATTGTTATTATAGAAAAGCAACATAAGTTTTTGCGTAAAGTCTCCGTTTCAGGTGGGGGGCGTTGTAATGTTACCCATAACCAAGCAGATACTTCCGTTTTTGTAAAAGCATACCCACGTGGAGAGAAAGAGTTAAAGCAAGTTTATGCCCGATGGGGGCAGCAGGAAACGATACAATGGTTTGCAAAGCATGGCGTAGAGCTTAAGACAGAAGCCGATGGCCGCATGTTTCCCGTTACAAACGATTCGCAAACTATTATAAATTGTTTAATGGATGAAGCGGAAAAACAACACATTAAATTAATGGATAGCGTATCTGTTGAACATATAAGTTATGATAACAATCAATATATATTAAAAACAAACCGAGGAACTATTACTTGCAAAAAATTATTAATAGCTTGTGGAGGCTTTCACCAAAGCAATTATTATAACTTTATACGCGAACTAGGCCATACTATTATAGAGCCAGTGCCCAGTCTTTTTACTTTTAATATAGAAGATAAAAACTTGCGTAGCCTTAGTGGTATATCGGTACCTAATGGACGTGTGAAAATTGCAGGAATTAAAAAAGGTTGGGAGGGGCCGCTACTTATTACCCACCGTGGCTTGAGCGGGCCTGTTATATTAAAAGCATCGGCATGGGCTGCAAGCGAATTGCATCAGTATAATTACAGGTTCGATATCACTATAAATTGGGGTTGGGCAGCTAACGAACAAGTAGCCATGGAAAGACTACAGAGTGAATATAAAACACAAAAGAAAAAAGTAGGAAATACTTCGTTCGGTACTTTACCACAACGACTACTATATTATATATTTGAACAAGCAGAAATTAATACAGATATGTTATGGGCCGATGTGCCAAAAGCAAGTTTATATAAATTAGCAACTTTACTCACCACACAACAATTAACAGTAACAGGCAAAAGCACCAATAAAGATGAATTTGTAACTGCAGGTGGTGTAGCATTGAATGAAGTTAATATGCAAACGATGGAAAGTAAACTTCACCCAAACTTATACTTTGCAGGCGAAATATTGAATATAGATGGCATCACCGGAGGCTTCAACTTTCAAGCAGCATGGAGCACGGGGAGATTGGCAGGGGAAGGGATGAGATAACAGTTTGTGAGTTGTAAGTTGTGATTTGGCAATTCTGGCGTCAACAAAACTGTTACCTACAAAAACAAAAATCTAACGTAAGCCCATTAACCCCGCCTCGGCGGGAACCATTATTCCTCTCTCCTTCACTATCCTTCTAGTATCTTCGCCCAAGCGAATAAAATAAATCCCCTTTGCCAAATAACTCAAATCAATCGTCCTTTGCGTCTCATTATTCCACACACTATTATACACTTGCTCGCCTAATGTATTATATATAGTTAAGGTCTCTTTTTGTAGTGAACTAGCATATATAATAGTAAAGTTTCCATTTGATGGATTGGGAAATATATCAAAACCGTTATCATTTATTATACTACTAACACCCGAATTCTTTTTCACTGTAAGTAATGCCGCATTGCTTGTGTCAATGCATCCCGCCTCGCTTGCAATACAGCGATAGTTATAACTGTTTTGCGACAATGTAGCATTGCTTATCGTTAAGGTATCGTTACTTACTCCAGCATACTGTCCACCATTAGTAAGGTTTGAAAAACTTGCTCCTGTATTCTCCTGCCATTGGTAACTTGCGGTTTGGCTTAATGCTGAAACTATATATTGTGCATTACTACCTACTATAATACTTTGGCTACTGGGTTGCATAGTAATGGCTAATTTGCAATTTACTTTTAGCGTAACTATATTACTAGTATCCGAACAATTTCCATCAACTATTACACAACGATAAGTATAATTATTTTGCGAAACAGTAACATTGGCTATGGTTAAAGTAGTAGTTATTACTCCAGCATATTGTCCGCCATTATTAATATTGACAAAGCCTGACCCCTTGTTTTTTTGCCAACGATAAGTAGTTGTTTGGCTCGATGTGGCAATTGTATATTGTGCATTGGCTCCCACATTTAATGTTTGGTGGGTGGGCTGGGTGGTAATACTCAAACCGCATTTAACCGTAAGCAACACTACCTTACTTGTATCGGCACAACCTGATTCACTTATTATACATCTATAATAATAATTGTTCTGAGATAAGGTCACATTGCTAATTGATAATGTATTGCTTGTTATGCCGCTATATTGTCCTATGTTCGACAAAGTAGTAAAGCCACTTCCCATATCCTCTTGCCATAAATAAGTTGCATTTTGGCTTGATGCAGTAACTGTATATTAGACCTCTTTCATAATTCGATTCTAATAAGTATAAAGGTTTGAAACACGAATTTTAAAACTTAGAATGCTGCCCTTTTTTATTTACAGCAGCCCGCTGCGGCGGGGTGGCAAAATAACAGCTCCCAAAA
>JAWXAU010000124.1 GCA_034439655.1 Bacteroidota bacterium
AATAGTCCAAAAGAAAGGGACTAATCCTCCCGCATCCCGATAATTATCGGGATTAAGCGGGGCTTTCGGGATGTAGTTCGGCATTACCATTCTACAAACTAAGCCGCCACAGGCGGAGAACTATTATAGTTTAAGAATTGGTATTACCTAGCCACAGGGCGGCTTTGATGTTCCAAACTTCGGACAGCTATTAAACTTTTTTATTGCCGTTGGCTTCAGCTTTTTTTATTGCCGTTGGCTAAAGCCAACGGCAATAAAAAACCCCATCTCTTTCGAGACAGGGTTATATAATAATGTTTTTGAGATTATGCTTGAGCTTCTACAGGAACTATAGATACAAAAGAACGATCTTCCCGAGATTTACGGAATTGAACTTTACCATCAACCAATGCAAAAATGGTATGGTCTTTACCTAAACCTACGTTTGCTCCTGGGTGATGCTTGGTACCACGTTGACGAACGATGATATTACCAGCAGTGGCAAATTGACCACCATATATTTTTACGCCTAAACGTTTTGAATGCGATTCGCGTCCGTTATTCGAACTACCCGCTCCTTTTTTGTGTGCCATGTTTGTATCTAATTAAAAGGTTAATAAAAATTAAGCTGCGATATTTTCTATCAGAATTTTGGTATATTGTTGGCGGTGGCCATTCTTACGTTTGTAACCTTTACGGCGTTTTTTCTTAAAAACAATAACCTTGTCGCCCTGAATCATATCAGCGATTACTTTGGCGGTTACTTTGGCACCTGCAACTGTAGGAGCTCCTACATTTACTTTACCGTTGTTGTCAACCAACAACACTTTGTCGAAAACAACAGTGGCACCATTCTTCTCGTTCAAATGATGAACGAACAAAAATTGGTCTTTTTGCACTTTAAACTGTTGTCCGGCGATTTCTACTATTGCGTACATGTTAATTTATTTTGGGCTGCAAAAGTAAGGCTTAAAATCTTAAATACAAATAGGAGGAGGAGATTTTTTTTAGAAGCTTGAATCCTTATTTATCATAATGGTATCTGCAGCTAAATATCAGTATGTCCTTCCCCTCAACTTTATAAACTAGTCTATGTTCTTTATCAATTCTCCTAGACCAATATCCAGCTAAATCATATTTTAACGATTCTGGTTTCCCTTTGCCTTCAAAGGGGGTTCTTTCAATTTTCTTGATTAATTCGTTATTTTTTTTTACGCTATTTTTATCTACTGTTAGCCAGGAGATATAATCTTCCCAAGCATTTTTCGAAAATATAATTCTCATTATTCCTCAATCAAACCTTTGCTAACCACTTTACCGTCATCCATTTGCTTGATAGATTCATATAGCCTATCTGCATTCTTTTTTGAACTTAATAAATGCATGGTCTCCATAATGGAATTGTATTCAACTAAAGAAATAACAACAGTTCCTTTACCTAGGCCTCTTTTAATAACAAGAGTTTCATTATCCTGTTCTACCCTATCTAAATACTTTTTCAGGTCTGTCCTAAACTGAAATAATTTGCAGCTAACATGATTTTACTTTTTATAATAAGTACAAAAATACATACTCATTTTTCTTCAAGCAAATTTAATTAGAAATTATAGTTCCCTCCTCAGCCTAGCCACAGGTATATTAAGCTGTTCACGGTATTTAGCCACTGTGCGGCGTGCAATGCCATACCCTTTCTTTTTCAAAATCTCCATCAATATCTCGTCGGGCAGGGGCTTACGTTTGTCTTCGGCAGCTATACATTCCGTCAATATTTTTTTGATCTCTTTGTTCGATACTTCTTCCCCATCTTCATTGGTCATGCCTTCGCTAAAGAAAAATTTGAGTGGAAAGATCCCAAACTCCGTGTCCACATATTTACTGCTCGCTACACGACTAATGGTTGATATATCTAAGCTCACTTTGGTAGCAATATCTTTCAATATCATGGGTCTCAATGAACGTTCATCGCCCTCAAAAAAGAAATCTCTTTGAAACTCGACAATGGCATTCATCGTCAACATCAAGGTATTATGTCTTTGCTTGATGCTCTCTATAAACCAACGTGCCCCATCAATTTTTTGTTTGACGTATTGCATCGAGTCCTTCAACTGCTTGTTATTCGGATTTTTTTCGTAACTTTTAATTGTGTCAATATAAGAACGGCTTACCCTGAGCGGAGGTACATTGCGGTTATTTAATTGCACCAAAAGTTTATTGCCCTCATTTGTCACCGTAAAATCGGGGATGATATAATTGCTTTTATCGGCAACCGAAATATCTCCTGGTTTTGGGTTGAGATGTATAATAACCTCAATCGCTCTTTTGAGCTGGGGCTCTTCTATTTTCAACTGTTTGCAAAGTCGGTCATAATGCTTCTTGGTAAAATCATCTATATGTTTTTCAATGATCAAGACGGCCATTTTCACGTCCAAATCTTTTACATCTTTACGCTTGAGTTGTAATAGTAAACACTCCTGCAAGCTACGTGCAGCAATACCTGCGGGGTCGAGGCTTTGTATTTTTTTTAATACCGCTTCGAGCTCGTTGATATTGCATTCTACATTTTGTGTAAATACCAAATCGTTTGAGATGGCCGGTAAGTCCCTACGGAGATAACCATCATCGTCGAGCGAACCGATAATTTGCAACCCTATAATTTCTTCTTTATCTGATGATACGATCGCTTCAAACTGTTCGGTCAGATAATCGTGAAAAGTAGTTGCACTGGCATGGGCATTTCCTTGCGTTCTTCATTGGGATCCGATTCTTCATATAATTGAAAATCGTCACCATCGGCCATTTCATAATCATAATTAGAAAGGTCATATAAATCATCGCTGCCATCTTCTGCTGTTTCAGCAATAGGTTCATCGTCCAATTGATTTTCTATTTCTGCTTTAGGCTCTGCAGGTTCATCGCCCTCGTGGGCCAGCTCATTTTCAATCCCCTTGGCATCATCCTCTCCAAATTTTACATCCACTTCGTCGTCGTCGTCCAAGCTTTGCTCCATGGCCGGATTATCCAATAATTCTTCCTCCACACGCTTTTCCAAATCTAGCGTATTGAGTTGTAGCAATTTAATAAACTGTATTTGCTGAGGCGACAGTTTTTGCTGTAGTTTAAAATCCAAGTTTAGTTTTAGTCCACTCATAAAAGCTTATTCACAATTTCACTGCAATTTTAATCTATAATTTTCAGATAGTGTATATCCCTATTGCATTAAACCTATAAATCTATTATATATTTGCCGAACCTTGAATATAATAATACAATTTTGGAAACGCCTGCAACGCATTGGCTACGGCAGCAACCCACATGCCGATATAGAAATAGCCTTTTTGAATCAGGCCTGCATTCTCGCATTTTTTTGTACTTTGCCAATTAGTTTGGCGGCCAAGTTGATTTTCGATAGTTATGATATTTATGTAACAATCGCCCTTTTCGCATTCGGATTTCTAGCGGGACTCGTATTTAATTATTTCAGATTTTTTATCCTCTCAAAATTCTATTTCTTTCTGCTTATACAATTTGCAATTTGCTGGGGAGCTTGTATTCTCGGTAGAGATGCGGGCATTCAAAACATTTCGCTCGTCTTATTTTTAAGCCCTGTTATATATTATAATAAGGAGGAGATTCTGCAAAGGGTTGTGGCATTATTTATTCCAATTGGAGGTTTGTTGGCATTATATATAAGCGACTTTAGTTTGTTTGCTAACCAGATAAAAATTGAGAGCAGAGGCTTTTATGCATTTCAAACTGTAGTGCTGGTTGCCACGATTGTAGCCTATTTTATCAATGTATTAAGTTTGAGGAAAAGTTTGACCCTACAAAATAAATCCATCGAACAAAAAAATGAGGAGCTGATGGAAAGTATCAACAAAGTAAACAAGCTAAACGAAAATCTGGACAAATTTGTATACACTGTCTCGCACGACTTACGTTCTCCTATATCTTCGGCACTGGGACTTATTGAATTGAGCAAAACAGAAAAAGATATAGATACCATTCATGAGTATATGGTAATACAAGAAAAAAGTATGCGGCGTATGAATGATTTTGTGAGTGATATGCTGGCCTATTATAAAAATTCCAAATCAATTAATTATTATGAAAATATTGAATTGGATAAATTATTAGACGATATTATTGAAGCACATGCCACGCTATTAAAAGACAATAATATAACTGTTGATATAGATATAAACCAACCCGAAAAGTTCCGCTCCGACCCTATGAAACTTAGGATTATATTGACCAATATTGTTTCGAATGCTATTAGATATATCGACGACAATAAAGGCACGCACACCATTAATATAAAAATAAATACCGATCCTAAACAAGGTGTTTTTATATTTACAGATAATGGAATAGGCATAGCGGAAGAAAGCCAGGAAAAAGTTTTTGAAATGTTTTATAGGGCCACTTTCAATAAGTCAGGTACAGGGCTGGGCTTATTTATGGTACGCGAACTTTTGGGCAAATTGTGGGGTACAGTTAGTTTAGAGTCTGAGGAGAAAGTATATACTACTTTTACCATTATCATCCCTAACCAAGGTTTATCATGAAGCAGTATTTTATTATAATATTTTTAGCATTGATGATATTTGCCTGCGGACAAAACAATAACCAAACATCGAGGCCCGAAACAACAATATCTGCAAAAAAAACAGATGGCAAAGAACTTTTCTTAATGCGTTGCACTACCTGTCATGGCACTGATGGCAACGCTGGACTGGCAGGCTCTGCTAAATTGGGCTCATCAAAATATACAGTAGACCAAATAGTAAATACAATAAAGAATGGGCAGAAAGCGATGCCCAAAGTTGATTTGGAAAGTGAGGAAGAATACCAAGCACTTGCCGATTATGTGCTAACCCTGCGTAAATAAATGCAGCCCGATTTACACCAGATATTAAAACAATATTGGGGTTATAATACTTTCCGCAAAGGACAAGAAGATATTATAAACTCGGTAATAGCAGCAAAAGATACAATTGCTCTATTGCCCACGGGTGGAGGCAAGTCACTATGTTTTCAAATACCTGCTTTAGCTATGGAAGGTATATGTATTGTAGTTTCACCCTTGGTTGCATTAATGAAAGATCAGACTGATAGATTAAAAAAAATAGGCATCAAAGCTGAATTAGTTTACTCTGGAAAATCATCAAAAGAAATTGACCGCATTTTAGATAATTGTATATTTGCTGGCGATATTAAGTTCCTATATACTTCTCCTGAACGCCTACAAAATCCTGTATTTCAAGCCCGGTTTGAAAGGATGAATGTGAACTTGATTGCAGTAGATGAAGCACATTGTATATCACAATGGGGTTATGATTTCCGTCCTGAATATTTGAAAATTGCCGAGCTTCGAAAAATAAAACCCAATATTCCTATTATTGCAGTAACGGCTAGTGCCACGCCTGCTGTAGTGAAAGACATTGCTGAAAAACTTTGGCTCAAAGATCCTATTATATATAAAAGTTCTTTCGAACGTGCAAACTTATCATATGTGGTGCGAGAAACCGATGACAAAACGGGACAGCTTTTACAAATTGTAGATAAGATAATAGGTACTACTATATTATATGCCAATAATAGAAAAGCTACCAAAGAAATTGCTTTACTATTAAACAAAAATGGTTACCAAGCAGATTATTATCATGCGGGATTAACTATGATAGAACGCGAAAAAAAACAGAATGATTGGTTGCAGAATAAAATTAGAATTATGTGTTGCACCAATGCTTTTGGTATGGGCATCGACAAAGCCGATGTGCGACTCGTTATACATTACGAAATGCCCGACTCGATAGAGGCATACTACCAAGAAGCTGGCCGTGCGGGTCGTGATGGCAATAAATCATTTGCAGTTTTGCTCACCCATCCTGCTGATGAAGAAAAGAAAAAAGAAATGCAAGCCGTGCGTTTTCCTGAGTTTAGTTTTATACAAGAAGTATATAATCATTTGTGTTCCCAATTAATGATTCCTTGGGGCGAAGGACAATATAGTAGTTACGATTTTGAAATTGGAGCCTTTTGCAAAAAATATAACTATGATACACAAACAACTTACTCCGCTTTAAAAATTCTCGAGCAAAATCAATGGTTAAAACTAAATGATGCCATCCACGAACCTTCAAAAGTGATGATACTTTCGGATGAATTTACTTTATATAAACTGGAAGTTGAAAACCCTGTATATGATACTTTGCTCAAATTTTTGCTACGCAGTTATGGAGGGATTTTAGATCATTATATCATCATACAAGAAGAACAAATTGCGGCCAAAATAAAATGGACAACGGCACAAGTTATTGAACTGCTCAACAAACTCAAAAAGCTCGAAGTGCTAGACTATACGCCACGCAAAGACAATCCACAAATATATTTTTTGGAAGATCGTATTAAAAAAGAAGATTTATTACTGGATACGCAACTCATCAATTTTCTAAAAACTACTTATATAACTCGGCAAACAAAAATGCTAGAATATACCAAACTTGTGGATGAGTGCAGAAGCAATTATATTAGAGATTATTTTGCAGATGAAGGCATCCTCCTACCCTGCGGTATCTGCGACAATTGTATAGCCAACAGAAAAAAACTCGACAATAATAAAAGCAGCGAAGAAAAATTATTAAAACTATTATATAATAATCCCACCACGATTGCTGACTTGGTAAACAACCAACCCAGCCATATTAAAAACGAACGCTTGGCTGTTATCAGAAAACTTTTGGATGATGGAGAATTGTTGGTGGTGGATGCGAAACTTTGTGTGAAGTAAGCTACAGGTAGTCGGGTGGAACCACCCCTATATCTTGTCATATATTCTCGCAAACTTGCGGGAGAGAAATATACTGCTTCTTATGGCACGTTGCTAAACTCTAACCAAATAGGCCCCTCATTCTCCCCATAGCTATCAGGAGGGATGACAAAAGACCCAAAAGTATGTCCGTGTCTCGACTACAAATATGCCTTAATTAATCAATTAAAAATTATTACCATAATTTTCATGTTTATATCGCGGTCTGTCATTACGATGTATAGACCTGCTTTTGCTGCTAATTTCTCCCCCCATTCTGTAAAAAGTTTCTGATATGTCAAGACCAGTTTCTGTTTTTTCTTTGATTATTTCAGCATCAGTATCGGAGTCAGCATGTTTCTTGAAATTATATAAATGGTTCTAATTTATGAATTGCAAAAATAATTAAAAATCAATGCAGATGCAAAATCTATATATTCTTATCAAATTCCTCATTCTTCCCTTATTTTCGGGTTACGATTGGTATGAATGACAGCAAAAATATAATATTATTTTCTTCATCATCAACTACATAATGAACAATAAATGGAATTTTTTCTATAAGCAAGCATCTTACATTCATGTAGCGGATTGAATATGCAAAGGGATGATTTTTAAGTGCATTCAATTTGGGTTTTTACTTGTTTTTTAAAAAGATTAACCAATTCTTTTATTGCCCATTATACCAATAAGTGGCTTCTTGAATATTTTGCAAAGCATCTTGATTAATTTGAACCTTAAAGGTCACTAAAATTAGGATTTAAGAGTTTTGGAAACCTCATCCCAATCTAGCATTTTACTTGGATCTTTTTTGCTTTTCTCTATTCTTTCCCATACTAGTTCTTTGTGCTCAACAGGTATTTTTACCTTTTTCAAATAATCTTGAGGTGTAGTTTCTCTATTTTTCATAATAGATTAGCAAGTTCAAGTATAAGAAAATTATAAATCAATGCAAATGTAAACTCTCCAAACCTTCTTCCAAACTATGTGGTTCATAACCTAATTCTGCTGTTGCTTTACCTATGTTGAAACCCGTAATAGGCGGACGTTTGGCAGGTTGATTGATATCAGCACTTTGAGCACGGCGTATCAAACTTTTATTCAATTGCCAATACTCGGCAATGCGTTGGGCCAAATCGTATATGCTCATAAATTCTTTGCCCGATATGTTATAAATGCCTTGGGCATTTTTTGTTGCAACTGCAATACAACCATCAGCTAAATCCTCCGCAAGTGTAGGCGTCCGAAACTGATCATCTACTACATTTATAGGTAGTCCATTTTCCAGTGAAGATTTCACCCATAACACTATATTACTTCTACTCATATTATGTACTACGCCATATACCAAAACAGTACGAACAATTGCCCATTTGCTACAATATTGCTGCACCATTTGTTCGCCTAAATATTTACTATTTCCATAATAACTTAAAGGTTTAGGTTTTTCATCTTCCTTAAGCGGACCATGGGTTCCATCAAATATAAAATCCGTACTGAGGTGGATGAGGCGTGCCTTGTTTTCTTCTGCGGCTTGTGCCAAATATTTTACCGCATGTACATTGAGTTTATCGCAGCCTTCATGGTCGGTTTCGCAGGCGTCCACATTGGTCATGGCAGCGGTGTTTATAATACAATCGGGTTTATGTTTTTGTATGATAGTTTTTACATTGAACTCGTTTGTTATATCTAAACTATCATATATGTATCCTTCGTTGAATGGATATCTGTCGGGTCCTTGGGCTGTGGCGATTAATTGTATATCATTATTATTTCGCAGCTTGTCCAGTAATTTTTGGCCAAGCAATCCATTGCTTCCTGTAATCAAAATTTTCATAGGTGCAAATCAACAACAGATTTGTGGACTTTGGAATATTAGTTTGGATATATAGTTAAAAGATTGCTTGCAACAATAACATTTCACTAACACTAGTGGCTGTTTGGTGCTAGTGGTGAATAGATTTGAAAACTCAAAATGTCAAAAGATTTAAGAACAAGGAATGAATTCGCCGCGGCGAATTTGATTTATGAAATTTTTAATACTTCTAATCCACCCGTGGCGGAAGCATTCGTTAATCCTTGTTCTTAAATATTTACTACAACAAGATTGCATCGTTCCTCGCAATGATGGGTAAGTCGTAAACAAAAAAGGCAGCCTGTATACAGACTGCCTTTTGAAATTTAGATGTTTAATATTAATAG
>JAWXAU010000125.1 GCA_034439655.1 Bacteroidota bacterium
ACTAAAATAGTTCTCCGCCAGCGGCGGATTTGGTTTGTACAATGGTAATGCCGAACTAATCCCGAAAGCTTTCGGGATTAGTCCCTTTCTTTTGGACTACTATATATTGAGTTTCGGTATAACTTTTTTATGCATAATAAAAAAGCCGAGACTCATAATGACTCGGCTGCAAATTTCATTTTTTAAGAAACTATACTATTTCCCAGCTTTCTTCTCTCTCTTTTCCTCTTTCTTTTCTTTTGGAGTTTTGGCAGGAGCTTTTTTAGCTTCTTTTTTGGCATCTTTTCCTTTTGACATAATGGTAAATATTTAGTATGGCAAAAGTCGGAATAAAAAGCTAAGTACAAAACAAAAAATTTAAACAGATGTTAATAGTATAATAAGCTATCCTATCACCTCACTATCTTTGTATCTTGATAAAAACGAAATTATATGATACTACAGCTAAGCAAGAAACTGCAGTGCTGGTAGCAGTACAAACGCCCGAGCAGAGTGATATACAAACTGTTGAATACTTAGAGGAGCTTGCTTTTTTGATTGAAACCTGCGGTGCAAAGCCCTTAAAAAAGTTCACGCAAAAACTACAAAAAATACATCCACGCACCTATGTAGGCGAAGGACGATTAGCCGATATAGTTTCTTATATAAACCAAGAAGAAGCGGATATGGTGGTATTCGACGATGAACTCACCCCTTCTCAAATAAGAAATCTGGAGCAAGAAATTAAAGTAAAAATACTCGACCGCAGTAATTTGATTCTTGATATCTTTGCCCGCAATGCCCGCACATCGCAAGCAAAAACCCAAGTAGAGCTTGCACAAAATCAATATATGTTGCCACGACTTACCCGCATGTGGACGCACTTGCAAAAACAAAAAGGTGGTGTAGGGATGCGTGGCCCTGGCGAGCGTGAAATAGAAACTGACCGTCGTGTAATTCGTGACCGTATTAGTTTGCTCAAAGATAAATTGGAGGATATAGACCGTATTAATATAGGTCAAAGAAAAAATAGGACAGGTGTGAAACGCTTGGCATTGGTGGGTTATACCAATGTAGGTAAATCTTCTATTATGAATATGGTGAGCAAAAGTGAGGTGCTTGCAGAGAATAAATTATTTGCCACCCTGGATGCAACCGTGCGAAAAGTATATATTGATGGACATAATTTTTTGTTAAGTGATACCGTTGGTTTTATTCGCAAACTGCCTCATCAATTGGTCGAATGTTTTAAATCTACCTTGGATGAAGTGCGTGAGGCCGATGCATTATTGCATGTGGTAGATGTATCACACAAAAATTTTGAAGAACAAATAGATGTAGTCAATCAAACCTTGGTTGATATAGGTGCAGCCGATAAACCTACACTCATGGTTTTTAATAAAACAGATTTAATAGAAGAGCCCGAAATTTTTGAAAATCTTAAATCTACCTGGATGGCCAAAAAAAACAATCCTGCCATATTTGTATCTGTATTAAATAAAGCCGATGCTGCAAAAATAAAAGAAGCTATTGTGAAAGTGTTGGAGGGGTTGAAGTAATATTATTCTGCCTTAATTGATTTCCCTTTTTTATAGTTAATATAATTATTTTCATAATCTATACTATCTCCATCAGCCCATATATTTATATTGGGATGTAAAATGGGTTTAATTTGCAATGTGCTTTGGTTGAAATGATAGTACTCTCGTTCAATATGTATAAGCTTTATTTTCTCTTTATCAATTACGTGTTTTTCTAATGCGATATTAAAACCTACCTCTTTACTACCCACTCCCTCGAACTCGTTCAATTTTCTGGATGGATATAAAATACCTTCTATATTTTTATTAGGGTGTCTATTCGAATTTTCTCTGCACATATCATAGTAGCAGCAGGATATGGCATAAACATTTACTTTCTTATTTGGGTTATAAGTACTTATTTCAGAAAAATAATTTAAAAAATTACGATAATATTCTAAGTCGACTTTGTTGAGTTTTTTCTCAATATTGTGATTCATTACTTCTAAAATATATCGATTTATTTTATTCCCTTTTGCTAACGAATGAAAATCTGGTAAACAAATGATTTCAATACTATTTTGGATTTGCCAAATTCCATGAGTAAGGCAGAAGTCATCGGTTAATTGACTGTCAAACAGTTCAAATACGGAGGTCATCTTTGAAAATCCGCAATAAAAAATTTGAGTGTTCTCATTGTTATATCTATTCCTTCTAACTTTATCTTTTGGAGGATAGCTTATTCTATTTATGTTGTTTAATATCATTTCTCTTTTGTCAACATTAATAGTTCTATTAAAATGTCGAACAGTCCGAATGACACAATATCTTTGATATTCGAGAGGTAAATCTGATAAGTTACAAGTAAAAGCAGGAATTTTTCGTATATTTTTAAATAGTTCCCTTGTCTTTAAATAAGCCTGCTCATAACTCAGATGCTTATTGATTAATATAGAATTAAGATTATTAAAAATGTCCAAGTTAATACAAACTACAAAAATATCCTCGGCACCGCCGCATCAATATATACACTTTCATTTTTTACGGGATGCACAAATCTCAATTCTTTCGAATGCAATCCGATAACTGCATCAGGCAATGGAGCAGGAGAACCATATTTCACATCGCCCACTATGGGGCAACCCATGGCTGCTAATTGCGAACGTATTTGGTGCGGACGTCCAGTGTAGGGTTTCACCTCTAATATATATCCTTTGTTTACTTGCTTGATCAGTTCATATTCCAATAATGCTTCCAATGCATTTGGTCTCGCACTATCATATGCTTTTACTTTGTTCTGTTGCTCGTTTTTTATTATATAATGTGTTAGTATCCCTTTTAAATTTATAGGTTTCTTGTGGACCAATGCCCAGTATGTTTTTTGCACCTCACGCTGGCTAAAAATTTTATTCATCCTTTCCAAAGCTTTGGAAGTTTTGGCCATCAATACACATCCACTAACGGGTCTATCAATTCTGTGTATACAACCACAAAATATATTACCAGGCTTATTATAGGTTTCTTTCAAAAACTCTTTGGTTAAATCAAGCAAACATATATCGCCCGTGCGATCACCTTGCACCAATAAGCCCGATGGTTTGTTCACAGCTATCAAGTGATTGTCTTCGTATATGATATTTAATTTTTGCAAATAGTACTTTATATAAATGTTATAAATAAAAAGAGCCGACTATAATAATTGTCGGCTCTATAATAGTTAGTCCGCAGTGGGCGGATTGGTTTTGTATTATGCAGGAACTTGATTCAAATTATCAAGCACATTCATTACTTCTTTCACGGCAACCGAACTTTCATTTAATAGTTTTGTTTCAGCCTCGTTTAATTTTAATTCAATTATTCTTTCAATACCATTTTTGCCCAACACAACTGGTACGCCAAGGTATACATCTTTCAAACCATACTCGCCTTGCAGCCAAGCACACACAGGGAATATACGTTTTTGGTCACGCAATATTGCTTCTACCATTTGTGCGGCACTTGCCCCAGGAGCATACCATGCAGAGGTTCCCAATAAGTTTACGATTTCGCCTCCACCTTTTTTGGTACGTTCCACAATAGCATTCAATTTATCTTCGGCTACAAGTTCCGTAACTGGAATACCAGCCACGGTAGTATAGCGGGGAAGTGGAACCATGGTATCGCCGTGGCCCCCCATTAAAACTGCTTGTATATCTTTGGGTGAGCAGTTAAGCTCGGTAGCTAAGAAAGCACGATAGCGGGCCGTATCCAATATGCCGGCCATGCCAAATACTTTACTGCTGTCAACTTTGGCAGTAAGATATGCACAGTAGGTCATCACATCCAAAGGATTTGAAACGACGATTATAATAGCATTTGGAGAATACTTAATGATATTTTCGGTAACCGATTTTACTATACCAGCATTGGTTTGGATAAGGTCATCTCTGCTCATACCAGGTTTGCGGGGTAGGCCACTGGTAATTACGACTACGTCGCTGTTGGCAGTTTTACTATAATCGGCGGTGCTGCCAGTGATGCGGGTATCATACATATCCACGGGGGCAGTTTGCCAAATATCAAGAGCTTTACCTTCAGCAAAATTCTCTTTGATATCAACCAATACCAACTCGTTACATAATTCTTTGTGGGCTATTACATCGGCACAAGTGGCTCCCACATTGCCTGCACCTACTACGGTTACTTTACTCATAATATATTTGTATCTAATTTTTTTTTGTGCTGCAAAGTTAATGCACAAGAAGGTAAAAGTAAAACGAGGATTCAGAGAAATAATACCGAAACTCAATATATAATAGTCCAAAAAAAGGGGGACTAAACATATTGTAGTTCGGCATTACCATTCTAAAAACTAATCCGCCTCAGGCGGAGAACTATTTTGGTTTAAGAAATGGTATAACGTCATTGCGAGTCTCGTTGAAAAACAATTTAATATTTGAGATAAAATTTAGAAAACGAGGAGTGGCAATCTCGCTTTAAACCAAACCCTCCCTCACTTTCTTCGGCAAAGATTTCATCACCAAGTTATAGGAATTATCGATTTGCTGAAGTAGAAATTTGAGTGGTAAAGTCCCATCAATTATTATAGTATTCCAGTGTTGTTTATTCATGTGGTAGCCTGGTTGCACAGCATCATAGCGTTCTCTTAAATCAATTGCTTCTTCGGGGTCACACTTTAAATTGATACTTTTAAATTGGGTGATACTAGCCAATGCAAACATTTTTCCGCAAACTTTAAAAACTAACGTTTCATTATCGAAAGGAAATTCTTCGGTCACTCCTTTTTTGGAGATACAATAATTGCGGTATGTTTCAATGTCGAGCATTTTGTTTGCAAAGATAATTTATTTGCAGGAATTACAAATAAATTCCCAATATATTGCCTTCGGTTTGGTTCGTCGCGGCGAACCAAACCGAAAAACCTCATACGCTTCGTTAATGGTTGGTGAAAACACACAACCATAGATATAATATGTTCTGAGAACACATATTCCGTAATTCAAATTTATATAGAGAATAGTTTAATGGCTATCTATTTTTAAAGTTTTAATTATCAAACAAAAAATAAAAGGTTCTAAATTTTTTACGCAACCTTTTAACGATTATTCATCTTTAAAAATATAAAGATAAAACTACAAGTTCACCAAAACCAACCCGGAATATATAAGTTATACATTTACTTTTTCTATTCATCGAAATAAAAATAATTCAGTACGTTTTTCTATAATAGTATGATAGAAAACGATTACAATTTTGGATTCTGTTCTTGGTACTTTTTCTATGTGTTAAAACCTAATAAGTATTATATATGTCAAAGAGCAGAATCATCCACAACCAAATAGGATTATTTGGAAAACTCAAACAGAAATTTGATCGGGTACAACCCGGCCAACGTTTTAATGCACATCTTGCCGATCACTTTTGTGTGAACGAGGAAACCGTGCGACGATGGACTAAGGGTGAAGCTGCAATAGATTTGGATTTGACTGAGAGGCTCTGCCAAATGCTCAGCACCACTTTGAATGAGATTAATGGTCAAAAAGTAAAGGGTAAATTACAGGTTGATTTTAATTTTCTCGATAATGAGAATTATACTTTTGAGTCATATATACAGAATCTTTCAAAGACATTAGAAATGGGCATGCAATTACCCCAATTTACTATGCATTATTCAGCTAAGGATTTGCCCATATTTTATTACTTTCATTATAAAGAACTGGCAGCATTTAAAATATTTGTATGGCGTAAAATGGTAATAAATGAACCTGAACTGAAAAAGAAAACATTTAGTCCTGACATGTTCAATGATACCCGCATAATGGATTATGGCTGCAAAGCATTAGATAGTTTTAACCGCATACATACGGTGGAAGTGTGGAACGACGAAATCATTAACAGCATTATCAAACAAATAATATATTTTGTGGAGATAGAAGACGTGGCTATTGAAATGGGCATAACCTTACTGAAGCAATTAAAATTGCTTGTAGAAAATATTGAGGAAATGGCAGAGCACGGACAAAAGTTTGACGTGCAAAATCCCGAAATCAAAACGGGAAATTTTGAGCTATATTATAATGAAATAGTGTTGTGCGATAATAGTGTAGTGTTAGATATGGGTGAACAAGTAAAAGCCTTCGTGCCATACCAAACACTGAACCTGATGCATGTTGATGATTATGAGTTTGGCCGCAAAAGTTTAGAAAAAATAAGTATATTGCAAAAGCGGTTTGATAAACTAAGCCAATCCAATGAAGGGCACCGCAAAAAGGTGTTTAGCAGGATGAGAAGTGCTGTGAATAATGCAATGGTGAGTTTGGCTTAGGTGGGCATGTGTAGGTTTGACCACTCAGCGTAGGTTGTTGGGTACGCAGAGTTGTCAAATCGTATGGTACGCATTTGCAAATCAACCTTGCGTCCTTTGTGATAAAAAAAGTATTATAGTACTAAGCCAAATTAAAATACTTTTCCAAATTTCAAACCAAAATAATACATACCTATTGGGTCAATGGTTTTTCTTAATTCTATGCCGAAGCTAAACGGAATTTTGTGATTCATATATATTGAGTGTCGGTATAAACAGAAACTCAAACCCCATAACAAAATAAAAACTACCGTAGGTTCCGTGCAACATCGGTTTCATCGTTCGTCCGTTGGACGCAACGAAACCTTAGCTGTTGTGTAGCTATTCTGTCCATACAGCGTGTAGTCCAAAGTTTTTGTCGTCCATACCAAATGGTTCAGCACCATAAAATAAATATTGAATTGCACTTGATTTTTTTTCAATCAGTTCTCTGTATAGATAGCTGTTCTTTTTTAAATATAGTTGTTTTTCATTTATTGTCCCGTTACATGGTTTTGAAACATAGATGTTGTCACCATTTTTTATTCTAACCGGCTTAATGGACAAAAAGTAGGATAAAATCTTTTGCAAGCTAGTCCTATCATAGCTTTGCTGCAAATTAAAGTTATGAATAAAAAAACTGCTTTTACTGTAATAGTAAAATTACCAAAAAGA
>JAWXAU010000126.1 GCA_034439655.1 Bacteroidota bacterium
AAAGAAAGGGACTAATCCCCCCGCATCCCGATAATTATCGGGATTAAGCGGGGCTTTCGGGATGTAGTTCGGCATTACCATTCTACAAACTAATCCGCCACAGGCGGAGAACTATTATAGGTTAAGAATTGGTATAAGAAAATTGAAAAGAAGTTAGTGAAAACAAAAACAGATGGCTGTCGTTAATTATCGTGTGCTTACTTATCAAACTTATATCCGACACCTTTTACGGTGCCAATATAATCATCGCCAAGTTTTTCACGAATTTTGCGAACATGCACATCAATGGTGCGGTCAATAACCAGTACATCATCGCCCCATATTTTTTCCAAAATAGTTTCGCGGTTGAATACTTTCCCTGGCTTGGACGCTAATAGATATAATAGTTCGAATTCTTTGCGTGCCAATTGGATTTTTTCGAGACCACGAAATACCATAAACTGTTCGCGGTCTATTAATATATCTCCAACTGTAAGCGTTTCCGATTCTTTAAGCGTGCTTTTGCGGCGAAGAATGGCTTTAAGTCTGCTTAGTAGCAACCGTGGTTTGATAGGTTTGGCCACATAGTCATCAGCACCGGCATTGAATCCACTAATCTCAGAATACTCTTCGCTACGGGCTGTTAGGAATACGATGAAATTTCCTTTCATTTCGGGAAGTTCACGCAGTTGAATGCAGGTTTCAATTCCATCTTGAATAGGCATCATCACATCTAACAGTACTAAATCGGGATTAAATACTTTGGCTTTCTCCACAGCTTCTTTGCCATTGGCAGCTGTTTCCACTCTATAGCCATCTTTAATGAGATTGTATGAAATAAATTCAACAATGTCTGGTTCATCATCTACCACCAATATTTTATGGCTTGTATTATTACTCATATTATTATTTTGTTGCTGCAATATTATTATAATAATTTGACTAGCGTGTTACGTGTGAGTTACGTGTGAGTTACGTTTGTGTTATGCGTTAAAAAAGCTTGTCCAAGAGCAGATTTTCACTAGCTAAAAAGGCGAGCCTCGGTATTAGAGAGTATATAATACACCTCTGCAAACTTACAATAATTTCGTCAAGATTTTTTTTTAAATATTGAAGTCCTGTTCATATTTTCATAATCAACTAATAACGCTATGATAACCCCATGCCAATAGTGTGATAACGCTATGATAATTATTTTGCAGCACCAAATAAGGCAAATAAAAAAACACAAAAACATAATTTATCAAAATGAAAAAACGCAAATTACTTACGCTTGCTACAATCCTGTGCATGGGATTATCGGCACTTGTTACCAATGCACAAATTACTGTTGTTACTATACAAGATAGTATAAGCACCGACACCAAATGGGCCTGCGATAAACAATACCTGCTAAAAGGGTATATATATGTAACGGCAGGAGCTACTCTCACAATAGACCCTGGTACTATTATTAAAGGCGATAAAAACAGTAAAGGCACTTTAATTATTGAACGTGGTGCTAAAATTATGGCTGCAGGTACACTTGCAAATCCAATTGTTTTTACCAGTAATCAAGCGGCAGGCAACCGCAGTTATGGTGATTGGGGTGGTTTAGTTATTTGTGGAAGTGCACCTACCAATTGGATTGCAGGACAAGGCCAGGTAGAAGGTGGTCCACGTAGTTTATACGGTGGTACTAATGCACAAGACAATTCAGGTATCTTAACTTTTGTACGTCTTGAATTTGGCGGCATAGCTTTTTCACCCAATAATGAGGTGAACGGACTTACACTATGTGGTGTGGGAGAAGCTACTACAATTCACCATATACAAGTATCATACTGTGGTGATGATAGCTATGAGTGGTTTGGCGGAAATGTAAATGCCAAATACTTGGTATCATATCGCTGCTGGGACGATGATTTTGACAATGATGTTGCCTACAAAGGCAAAAACCAATTTTTAGTATCCATGCGTGACCCTTATGCTGCTGACCAATCGGGAAGTAAATGTTTTGAGAGTGATAGTTATCTAAGTGGAACCAAAACAGGTTTAAGTGGCGACACTAGTGGGCTTAATCGTTCCATATATGCAAATGTAACTGCTGTAGGACCGCTAGTTAGCCCAACGTCTACCGCTTATGATCCTCAATTTATAGCTGCCGCCCATATAAGAAGAGGCAGCAGTATGAGCATCCTGAATAGTTTGCTTATAGGATATCCTGCTGGAATATTAATTGATGAATCATCATCTTCCTTTGGCTCAACTGTAGCCAATCTGCAAGACTCATTATTAGAAATTGCAGGAGTAGTAATTGCAGGAATTCCATCAGGAGGAAGCCCTGCACAAAAAGAAGTAATGTATGTGGTAAATGGTGCCCGTAACTTAACACCTACCAATACAAGTGCTGATACTGTTACTGGCAACCCATTTGCACCTTATGATGGCCCATTCTCGTGGTTCAACAACAAAAGTCATCGCAATAAAATATATGCAAATGCTCAAAATGGTTTAAAACTTCAAAGCCCATTCAACTTGGTGAATCCCAATTTTGTACCCACAAGTAGTTCGGCTATATGCTACAACAGCAAAGGGCTGCCTTCCTATATGACCGATAAGTCGCATTTTGCTACTACTGACCCTTTCAGTAATGGAAAAACCTATCCCTTCAATGCTACTAAACCAATCAATACCGATACCTCTAATTGGTTTGCTAATTATAATGCCCCCGATTTAGTTCCATCTACTAGCCCTAAATTATCAGATCCATTCTTTGATAAAGTAAACTATTTAGGTGCGTTTTCTGGCACGCAAACCACTAGCGACGACTGGACTAAAGGCTGGTGCAACTTTGACCCTGTAAATACTGATTATTCTGGTGTATGCAATAAATTAAGTATCACAAAAGTAAACAATACTTTTACTGCACATGTATTCCCCAATCCTGCTCACGACTATACTACTATCTCAATATCACTTACCATCAGTGCTGATGTTATGAGTAATCTATATGATGTAACAGGCAAATTGGTTTATAGTACTGGCAAACAAAATATGGGTGCTGGTCAAAATTATATCATTGTAAATACTGCTCAGCTTCCCGAAGGTATCTATTATAATAATATTACCAGTGGAAACACCACTATTACCAATAAAATTGTAGTAGTTAAATAAAATTAATTGTCTTTTGAATAAAAAAGTCCCTCATAAACGAGGGACTTTTTTGTTATATATAACACTATCATATCAATCATGAAATATAATTATTAGATTAAGCATAAATGTAATCAAGACAAAATAGCCCACCGATACCGTTGTTGTGTGTCCACACATTCCGATAGCTGTCGGGATTATTTTGATTAAATAATTATTCCACAATAACCTTAACCTTTTCGTTTCCTATGGAAAGTATATATAATCCCTTAGGTAAAAAACAAACTGATAAACTATATAATGCTTCTCCGTTAGTAAAAGTATCCGCCGCGGCGGATACTTTCTTACCTAACATATCATATATAACGACATTAGTTTTTGAAGGAGGTAAGCCGTTTATATATATAATCTTTAGCCCGTAAATGCAATACCCATAAAACATATAATTAAGGTTAGCTTTTTCATGGTCACTGTTCTTTAGTTTAATTCATCATTCCTCCCTCCAATTAGAGAGAGGTCAAATGGATATCTGTCTTTATTGCACAATCAATTTCACGGTCTTGCTTCCAACAGGTGTTTGCAATCGTAGCCAGTACATTCCTTTTGCAAGTTCAAAGGTATAACCAATTTTATAATTTCCTGCTTCTTGTTCACTGATATTTGCAATATCAGCCACTTTCATTCCGAGGGAATTTTGCAGACTTAAGTTCACACCTTTATATAATCACAACTCATTAATAAAAAAGAGGTGTGAACTCTCCGACCTTTCTCTCAAAAAGCAGGTAGTGGAATACCCATACATGGAAGAATTGAAGAAAAGAACACACCCCTGAGCGGGGTGCATTCAGTTCAACAAGACAGCCTGCATTGTAAATTTCCAGTTTAGCTTTTTGACCGTTTTGTTTTAAAGAACGCTTAATATTTTTTGATACTAATATTTTATTTCGTGGCAAAACAAAAGGATAAGAAACAAGTAAAATGTGAAAATTAGGGATTTCCCTAGTATGATACCTAAGGAAAACCCCACATCTATCTCACTTACCTGCCGCAATATCGTAGAATTAAATAATGACAGTGGTCTAATGACCTAAATGAAGTTGAGAAAAAACCTCACGGCATCTGTTCGTAATGATCTCGACTGCAAGTGAGACAACCACTGGCTTTAGGCTTCTATTATGTTCGGAGTATGTATATACTTTAAAAATTTATTTGTGCCTGTAATCTCAAAAGGTTTCCTTTTTGAAAATTAGATTGCTTACCATAATCTTCAAATCTTCTTTCTGATATTGTGTAAATAGCAACCAACTCAAATTGCTTAACAGGCTGCCATTCTATGCCAAATTCTAGGTCATTCACTTTATAACTTCTTGCATCTTTTTCATGTTTTTTTCCTCCATCATAATATTGGTATTTAACGAACGGCATAATTACTTGATTTTTTAAAACTATATTGTACATCATTTGCACATAACCACCTTTTAAATCTCTCACTTCTATTGAGTCTGTAACCTTGTTAAACTCTGGACCTTTACCAACATTATATTCGGCTTGTATTCCAAATGGTTTTGGGTACACTATAAAAGATGCTGCAACCCGTTGGTCTAAGTAATTCAAATCTTTACTATATTTAACTCCAGTGCTCAGATTTGATTTGGTTAGCACAAACTTGCCTTTGTAAGCTTGAATTCCTGTTTCAATAATCTGATTTTTGATTTTAAAAGGATAGGTAACTCTACCCACTATATGTGGTTCATTATTTAGTTCGGGATTGTTAGCTGTTTGTCCATTGTATGCTCCCAAACCTATGATACCATAATCTCCAGACCCCTTTAATCCTGAGCGAACTAGTTCGCTAAATAATGCTCTTTTTTCTTTAGTTGCCCAGTAGAAAAACACCCCTAAATCTCGTTCATTAGATACGGCACTATTTAAAGCGTCATTACGGTCAAGTGCCAAACGATTTTGACTCGATTGCATATTTTCAAATCCAAAAGGTACTTTACTTTGTCCTATTCTAAAACGAAATTCATTATCTTTATCCAATCCTATATCAAAGTATGCATCTCTAAGTTGTGCAAAATGCAATTTATCACTTGTTGGGCTACTGGCAATATCAGGTTGAATATAAAAGTAAACCTGTTTGCTAATTTGTCCATAAAATATTATTCGCATTCGTCTTATAAAAAAACCTCCATCTTTACCCCAAGATTTGTCACATTGTTCGCATCCCAAATTCTCGTTGGTTTCAAGCAATCTATTATATCGTACTTGTGTGTAGCCTCGAATTGAGAAGCTCTCGTACCATTTTTTTTCAACGTGCTTTTCTTTTTTAATACTGGTTGAATCAGCTTGTGCACTTACTTTTATTGAAGTGATACAAATTGTTAAAACTAAAATAAAGGGTATTAGATTTTTCATTGTTAAATATTTATTACTATTAATTAAATGTTAATGTAACCGCAAAAGTATATTAATCAATCATGAATAATAAAACCAAAACATTACTGTAATGTTAAATTTATGTTAAGTAGGATAAAGACCACCCATAACATAATACCGAAACTCAATATATAGTAGTCCCAAAAAAAAGGGGTAATCCCGAATGCTTTCGGGATGTAGTTCGTCATTACCATTCTACAAACTAATCCGCCACAGGCGGAGAACCATTAATGCTTAAGAAATGTTATAACATTATAATATAATCGTTAATACTTTAATATTACTTGTATATATAATAATACCGAAACTAAACATATAATCGTGCAAAGTAGGAGGAAAAGCCCCCGCAAGTTTGCGGGGCTTTGGGGATGTAATTCGGAATTTTCATTCTAAAAACTAATCAGCCTCAGGCAGAGAACTATTTTAGTTTAAAAATTTGTATAAAACATTTTATCAAAACATGTTGTCAAATAAAATCAGCATTGATTCCTTCATAGAATTTGAATAATTGTACTACCATAATTGAGATTTTCTAAATACGCCTATTTCGCATTTCAATAATATTCTCGTGAAAAAGATACCCCGATAACGAGGGTGCCGCCCTGCTAATTTTCAAAATAATTTCACCCTTTCAGGGTTGCAGGTTTACTCTATTTTGTTCAGCTATAATACTATCATCCTTTCCGTGGTTGCAATATAAAAATACGATGATTATTATTATATAGCAATGTCATCTTTCCGTGATTGCAAAATAAAAAACGCTGACTATTGTTCTATAATAATGTCATCACTGTGAGATTGCTTGTGGAATTTTGGGTAACTTATCGCACCAAACTAATTAGGTATTCTGAGCCACGAAATACATAAAATGCGTATCATATTATATTAGTTGTGAAGCGTGATTCTTCGTATCCACTTTGTCAATTATTTGTTCTATAATACCTTTTTCGCTTATAACAAAAGTTGTTCGGTTGATGCCCATATACTTTCTGCCCCACATTGTTTTTTCTCCCCACACTCCATAATCTAGGGCAATGATATGCTCAGTGTCGGCTAGAAGCGAAAAAGGTAAATCATATTTCGCAATGAACTTGCTATGTTTCTTTTCGGTATCGGGGCTTATACCTAGTATTTCGTAAGCTAGGTTTTGGAAACGGGCATAATTATCACGTAAGTCGCAAGCCTCGGCAGTACATCCGGGGGTGTCATCTTTGGGATAGAAGTATAATACTAATTTTTTGCCTTTGTAATCAACCAATGAAATAGTTTCACCTTTTTCGTTGGTACTCTTAAATATGGGTGCTTTTTCCCCTATCGTTAATGCCATGTAATTATAGATATTTGAAAGATGAATTAGGAAAGTAATTGTTGCCTAAGTAAAAACTCTAACTGCCCATTTACCTTTTCAAGCTCATTGTTCAGATTTTCAAGTTCCTCATTTTGGCTTGCCAATTTTTCATTTTTCTCTTTAACTTCTTCTAAAAGTCTAGTGCGTTCACGCCTAAGGAAAAAAACTTCAGTGCCCTGCTTAATTGTGGTAAGCATTTGGTGTTCATCCCAAGGTTTTTGATGGTATTGAAATATATTCCCTTTATTGATGGCATCGACCAAAGCTGTAAAATCGGTATAGCCAGTAAGTAATACTCTGATAGGTTCTGGATTAATTTCGACCAATTTTTGCAAAAATTCCGTGCCTGTCATCTCAGGCATCCGTTGGTCGGTAATAACCATGGCAAAATCGTGAAGATGGATTTCCTCCAAGGCTTTGATGGCTGAATCGCAGGTGTGCACCTCATAGTCTTTTCTAAAATGAGACTTAAACCCAATCAGATTCCCTGCCTCATCGTCAACATACAATATTTTTATTTTTGGGGTATTTAATTCTGAGTCCGTCATCCTAAATTCGCCTGCAATTTATTAGAATTTTAAAAATGTCCAAACAAAAATTTTCAGAAATAAAAAATCACCGCACCTTTAACTTCAAGCCTGAGGTATGTACATTCAACGACACAAAGGATATACGGCATTTTGAGAAGGCATATCTGGGTGTGCAAATTCATGATGAAATTGTTAGCCAACTGTATGAATTGATTAAAATTGAACACCCCACGGTCAACTTTAAGGGTACAGATGTATATACAACAGTGAGAGATTATGATAAATTGGAATATAAGGGAGTATGGTTTTATTACCCCTGGAAAAACACTTTGGTGCATACTTTACAAAAAGAAGATTTTATAAAGGTGCGTACCAATCGCAATTTATATAAAATTACTCCTGCACAACAACAATTGCTAAGCACTAAAACTATTGGAATAATTGGACTCTCGGTGGGCAGCATTATTGCTACAACTATGGCCATGGAGCGAATAGCGGGTAATTTTAAGTTGGCAGATTTTGACACTCTGGAATTGTCGAACCTAAACCGCGTAAAAGCAGGGATAGACAATTTGGGTTTACCCAAAGTAGTTGCTACTGCCCGACAAATATTGGAAATGGATCCCTATATTAATATCGAACTTTTTGAAGAAGGGATTACCGAAAACAATATAGATACATTTATTGGAGGTAAAAAGCCCCTTGATATTTTGATCGAGGAGTGTGATACTTTATATATAAAATTTTTGGCCCGAGAAAAATGCAAATCATTGCGGATACCTTTAGTAATGGATACGAGTGAAAGGAGTATGCTTGATATTGAACGATATGATTTGAATAAATCGCAAGCCTTATTTAATGGATTGGTGAAAAATATAAGTTCAGACCGAATATTAAAGATGAGTGCGATTGAAAAATTTGCAACCACAGTGCAGATAGTTGGCGAGGAGAATCTATCAGTAAAAATGAAAGCCAGTTTTTTGGAGATCCAACAAAGTATCCCCACTTGGCCACAATTGGCTTCATCGGTAGTGGGTGGAGGAGCATACACCACCATGGTGGCTCGTAGAATACTATTGGGCGAAAAAATACTGTCAGGAAGATATATCATGGATGCCGAAAGTATGATATTATCTGAACCAAAGGAAGCTATTAAAATAGATAAAAGTGACTGGGAATTGCCAAAAAAAGATATATTAACTGCGAAGCAACAAAAGCAAATTATTGGTCGCATAAAAAAGCAATATATATCTACAGAATCTATCGATAGTAAAACCATCAAAGCAATAGTAAAAGCAGGCTGCCGAGCTCCCTCAGGAGGAAATACGCAACCTTGGGAATGGATATTTAAACAAAATGTACTCTATCTTTTTCACCGCACCGAATTATCACATTCATTATTGGATAGTCAGCAATATGGAAGTTATATAGCTTTTGGGGCTGCTCTTAAAAATGTGGACATAGCCGCAAAGCATTTCGGTTTCAAAGCCAGCTATAATCGATTCCCCGATTCTGATTCGAGATTGATTGCAAGCATTGTATTTAAAAAGGAAATTTCTGAGGACGCTAATGCATTTTATGATGCACTATTTCATCGTGTAACCAATAGAGAAATAGAACCACAAAAACTAACAGCCGCCGATAAGAAGAATATCATAGAACTAGAAAAGCTCAAAATGCCCAAAGGTTTAATTCTTCATACCGTTACCGATGAGGCTACCAAAAAATTGATGGGCGAATTTACAGGACATGGAACTGTATTTCGTTTCTTAAGTGACCGAGGTCACTATGACCTCTTTGAAAAAGAAATAAGATGGACAGAAAAAGAATATAATAAAACCAAAACGGGTATCGATATGGAATCTTTGGGTGTGGGTAAAGGTGAGGAAACCCTTTTTCGCTTTGCAGCCCAACCAGAGGTGATGCACAGCATGAAAAACTTTGACGGTGGGAACATCTTTTTCAACAGTGATGTGAAGGCCGCTCTCAATTCGATTTTTATAGGTATAATTGCAGGTAACAAGCACGATAATACTAGCTGGATAAAGGCCGGAGAACAACTACAAAACGTGTGGTTGTGGCTTACCCATCAAGGTTATGCGGTGCAACCGATAGCAGCTTCAGTATTTATGGCAAACCAATTTCAGCACTTACCCAAAAATAGCAAACTTGAGGAAGCAGTTCTGAAAAAATGGACAGCTATAAAAAAAATACTGCCATCAGGTTATGAACCTAAATTCATCATTAGAATATATAAACCTTTAAAAAATCAAAAAATTGCTCTGCGAAAAAATACCAATGAGGTGTTGAAAATTATGAGCTAAAAAAATCCCATGATAGCAAATGTAAAAGTTTTTAGGCCCATCGACGATGCCATGTCCACCGACAAGTTTATTGCAGGCTACGCAGAAGTACTGAAGGTATATGGTGTAACCAAGGTAACCTCAACCAATACCGATTGGCGATATAATCCTAATAATTATATTATTTTATTTGAAGATGAGCATGGTGATAAAGCATTAGGTGGTGGGCGGATACAGATTTTCACACCCGAACAACGCTTGCCCATGGAAAGTGCGGTAATGGAGAAGGACCCTAAGATATATGATATCATTAGAGAATTTAAACATTATGAAGCTGCTGAATTTTGTGGTTTATGGAATTCAAAAGAAGTAGCGGGGCATGGCATTGGCAGTATTTTTTTAGGCCAAGTTTGTGTTGCTATTTCCACCTTAATCCATCTTAAAGGCCTTTTTGCCCTTTGCTCTCCTCCATCACTCAGGAATGCTGTGCAAGCAGGTTTTGAGGTTATACGTTCACTTGGAAATAATGGAACATTTTATTATCCGAAAGAAAATCTCTTGGCAACAGCAACCTGTGTGAAAGACTTGGTAAACCTCTCAACAGCGGACCCCAAACACCGCGTTGAAATTTTATCTTTGAGAAACAACCCCGAGCAGGTATATCATGCAAATGGACCCAAAGGTGATCTAGTAATGAACTGCAATCTGAGCATTACACGTAGTAGGAGATGAAACTTAGGTTATATATAGTCTTTACTTTAGTTTATTTATATAAACCTGTTTCCGCTCAAATTATTTTTGAACAAAAAACAGGCGAGATGAATTTAGGCAAAAAATTAGATTACTTTGTAGATTCTAACCAAACTTTGCAAATTGGAGAGGTAATAAAACTTCCATTCAATAAAAAAATTTCAAGTGATTTTGAAATACCCAACTTGCAACTTACCAATTTTAATTTTTGGTTTAAGTTTCAAGTAAAAAACTACTCCGAATACCGCAAAATATTATTGGTATACGACCAACCTATATTAAATGATATTATATTATATAAAGTAAAAAATGGTGTCATCGATTCCACAGTATCTGGCGAAAGGGTTCCCATAAGTGATAGACAATTTAAATATAATATCCCTGTATTTGAGGTGGTAGACGATTCATCTGATTATTATTTGAAAATAAGAAGTATAGGCACGCTACAACTTGACCTCAAACTTGCCACAGTCAATAAATTTGTGGAAGCACGATTTACCAAAAACCTATTATTGGGTATCTATTATGGTATACTCATTGTGATGTTTTTTTACAACTTTTTTATCTACTTCACGGTGCGGGATAAAACCTATATATACTATTCTGTATATATGATAGTACTTATCGTTACGCAACTTGCACTTGAGGGATATGGAAACGTACTATTATGGCCTGATAATTTATGGCTCACGCAATATGCTATACTTCTATTTTCGCCATTGGTCAATATAACAGGAATTCTGTTTGCCAATAAATTTCTGAATGTAAAGGAAAATATTCCCATTCTGCATAAAGCAAGTAAAATTGTATTGGCGTTGCTTATTTTTATACTTGCTGTTAATTTATTTTATTCTAGACCCGTTGGTTATTATTATTTGAGAACTTTAATGGGACTAAGTGCTACTTATTTATTTGTGACCAGTATAGTAGCTGTTAGAAAAAAAATTCCTTCAGCCACTTATTTTTTGCTGTCGTGGAGCAGTCTTATAGCAGCCTTGGTGGTATATATATTGCGTGATGCGGGCGTGCTCGAACATAACAATCTCACCAATTATGCACTACAAATAGGCACAGCGATAGAAGTAACCTTGCTCTCCTTTGCACTGGGCGATAAAATAAGACAGTATCGAGTTGAAAAAGAAATATCGCAGGCCGAAGCAGTGCGGGTGGCCAAACTAAATGAAGAAATATTGGCTGAACAAAATGTATTTTTGGAACATCAAGTAAAGGAACGCACCTCGGAATTGAACAAAACTTTGAGCGATTTGAAACTAGCCCAAACCAAATTGGTGGATACCGAAAAAATGTCGTCATTGGGTCAGCTTACCGCAGGTATTGCACACGAAATAAATAACCCTATTAATTTTGTGAGTTCCAATATCAAACCCTTAAAACGTGATGTACAAGAATTGTTGGACATAGTGCAAGAATCGGAAACATTATATATTGATGCTGGAGATACTGAAATGGTGGCCAAGCTCAATGCCATTAAGAAGAAATATGATTTTGATTATTTGAAAGAAGAAATCCCCTTATTATTTGATGCCATACAAAATGGTGCCGAGCGTACCGCCGAAATAGTAAAGGGTCTTAAATCATTTTCGAGAGTAGATGAGCAATCGCTTAGATTGTCCCACATTCACGAAGGAATCGACTCTACCTTGATGTTGCTAAAAACACAAATGGCTGGAATAATAGTTAGCAAAGAATATGGCGAAATACCCTTGGTAGAGTGTTTCATTGGGAAAATGAATCAAGTATTTATGAATATACTTAGCAATTCCGTTTATGCACTTAGTCATAGCAAAGAAACATTGACACCCCTCGAAATAAAAATAAAAACCTACAACGATGATATAAACTTATACATGGAATTTAGTGATAACGGATCCGGTATTTCCGAAGAAAATGTAAATAAAATATTTGAACCTTTCTTTACTACCAAACCAGTGGGTGATGGAACGGGGCTGGGATTGTCAATAGTTTATAGCATTATTGAAATGCACAAAGGCCAAATTATAGCATTGTCGAATAATAATTTTGGAACATTATTTAAAATCACCATACCTTTGAAACAAGAATGAAGCCATCTGAAAGCAAACCCAAAATTTTATACGTAGATGATGAACCACATAATATAACTGGTTTAAGAGCTATACTTCGTAAGGAATACGAGGTTATTGGGTGCATGTCAGTAAAGGAGGCTTATGTGTTATTAGCAGAGCAAGAGTTCCAAATAATAGTAGCCGATCTTAAACTGGGAGAGGATGATGGTGTGGATTTTTTGGACGATATCAGGCTAAAATATCCCCGCCCAGTAAAAATATTGCTTACTGCATTTTTCGATTTTGAAGCAGCGGTTAAAGGTATCAACAAGGCCAAAATATTTAGCTACCTATTTAAACCCCTCAACGAGGACGAGGTATTGTCGACCATTAGAATTGCTTACGAGCATTATCAGAATAATACATTGCTCGAGTTCAGGAAAGACGAACTAGAAAAAGCACATGAAGAACTTAACCGTTTCGTGTATAGTGCCTCACACGACATGCGTGCCCCACTTAGATCGATAATGGGCATTATAAAAGTGGCCGAAATGGAAGGTATTGATGAAAGGGTGCAACACTATTTTAGTTTGATAGAAAGAAGTGTGAACCAGCTCGATGCTTTTAATGTAAACCTTATTTCCTACTTTAAAAACAGTAAACAAGAAACTGTAATTGAACCTATTGATTTTAAAGAGATAGCCCGAGATATATTCGAACAATTCCAATACTATCCAGGGGCAGAGTCAATTAATTTTATAATAAACACAAACCAAAATACACCTTGGATGGGTGATCTATTTAGGATCAAAATTATTTTTAATAACCTAATAACCAATGCTATTAAATTTCAGCGGAACGAAATAGCCAATAAGCACATTATTTTTACGTGCGATACCAAAGGCCCAGACAAAGCTGTTTTAACATTTGAAGATAATGGTATTGGCATAGACGAAGAGAACCAAAAGAGAATTTTTGAAATGTTTTATAGGGCCACCAGAGAAAATTCAGGATCGGGAATCGGATTGTATATTGTAAAAGAAGCAATAAATAAAATAGGAGCTCTAATTAGAATTGAATCAAAACCAAATATGGGAACTAAATTTATTTTGGAAATACCATCTAAATTAAACATTGAAGCATGAAGTTTTTATTAATTGACGATAGCGAAATTGAACTTTATGTAACCTCTAGGTTGCTCGACAATGCAGGTTTATCTAGCAGTGTTCAAACATTTTTGGAGGCTAAGGATGCTTTGTCGCATTTGCATACCATAAAAATGGAAGACCATAATCTTCCTGATGTAATTTTGCTTGATATACATATGCCAACCATGAGTGGCTTTGATTTTTTAGATAATTATATACAATCGTTAGGAGAAGTGTTGAGCGAACGCATTTCTATTATCATATTGTCGAGCACGGCCGACCAGAAAGATTTTGAGAAAGCAGCCAGATATGAAGTGGTAAAAGGTGTATTTGATAAACCACTTGATACTATAAGGCTTAAAAGCTTACTAGAAGAAATCAATTCTTAATACATACTTTCTTAGTATATATAGTTTCATTACCCATTTTATCTAATACTTTTAAAGTTACTACCTGCCAGCCTTGTTGTGTTTGCGTATCGAAAAAGTAAGTAATCATATCGCTTTTGGCATCATACTCAGCAAGCACCCATTGGTTATTGAAATATAAATTATATTTATCTATTCCGCTCAGTTTGTCAACAATTTTAAAACTGAGGTGTCTGCCTTTTATATAATTTTTCTTGGTAATATTAATGGGTTTTATCACAGGTTTTTGCAAATCTTCACCTATAAAATAGATGCCAGGTTTAGCTACATTTCCTGAAACATACCCTCCTTTAAAACTACCACCCGCATATATTATATTTTTATTATAATCAATATAATACAATGCCGATTTGCTTGATGATGTGCTACCTTCATAATAAATATAAATGGTACAGGGTTTTACAAAGGTGATAGGCAAATCGGAATGTTTGTATTTTACCTTTACCCTACCGTTCCCAATTTCGATAGCTTCAAGCTCGTCGGGGATACTTAAACTATTTTCAAGATATTCAAGTTTGGAATAATTGTTAATTCTTTTCGGCTCACTTACTATTGAATCTTTCAGCGTATCGTTGATGCCCATTATAAAAAAATCGAACTGCTTTGAAAACCCTGCCAAGTCAATTGCTTCAATATTGATATGGTAAAGTTTATTTTCCTGTACCTCAAAAATACCTTCCCGTTTTGTTTGATAAAAATATAATTGATTTGAACTAAGTTTATAGAGTCTCTGATACTTGATTCCATAGTTCCACCAACTGCTATAGTTGAGGTGTCCGTTTACATATTTAGATTTATCGAATGAAAATTTTTCAAACTTACAAGTATAATATTTCTCATCGTTGATATATAAATTAATTTCGTACGGGTTAAAAGGTATCACTTTAAATGTGGTATAGTCATTCACCACTGCGTCAATCCCTGTGGTGCCTGCTGGTATAAATATTGTATCGGAGTTTAGCAGCCTCGACTGATTAGAATTAATTACCGCAAGTGTTTTATTTGCCTGAAAATTATTTGGATAAATCCTATTAATTGCTACTTGTTTTATTTCTGGTGCAATCGTGTCATTAACCTCAATGCCGAATAAAATTGGGTTTATGATTTCTTCTGTCTTTGTATCCCTAATTTCAAAATGCACATGCGGCCCCGATGAACCGCCAGTGTTCCCGCTCAAAGCCACCAATTGCCCTTTCACTATCCTTAGTTCGTCCTTTTTGGGAAACACATCTATTTCGAAACTTTTAACATTGTACTGGATTTGTTTTACGTACTTTCCTATCTCATCTGTATAAGAATTCAAATGTCCGTATACTGTGGTATAACCATTGGGATGGTCAATATACAATGCTTTGCCATAGCCGAAAGGTGATACTTTTATGCGAGAAACCCATCCATCGGCAGCAGCCAATACATTCATATTTTCTCTCTCATAAGTTGTGATATCAATACCTGAATGAAAATGGTCATTTCGCAAAGTACAAAAGCCACCCGAAAGGTAGATGGGTGAATCGATGGGAGAGCGAAAATAATCTTTTGGATAAGATTCCTGTGCAAAAACTAGGTTACTTGAAAGCAGAACAAAAACTATATATATATATATTATTTTTTTGTTCATTTAATCAATACTTCCAAATTTTTCTGTTCAAAAATATAAGCTTCCAGTTTGTCGCCAATTTGCACGGGGCCAACCCCAGCAGGAGTGCCCGTAAATATAATATCGCCTTTCTTGAACATAAAATACTTTGACATAAACGCTATAAGTTCGTCTATTTTATATATCATATCTGCGGTATTCCCTTGCTGCTTTTTCTCCCCGTTTTTATATAAGGAGAATTCTATCTTTTGCAAATCTTCGAATTTACTTTTGCTTATAAAATCTCCAATTGCTGCACTCATATCAAAACCTTTGGCTAACTCCCAAGGTAATCCTTTTTTCTTTAAATCATTTTGCAAATCGCGTGCGGTAAAATCAATTCCCAATGCTATTTCATCATAATACTTGTGAGCGAATTGAGGTAATATATGTTTACCCGTATTATTTATTTTTACAATCAATTCTACTTCGTAATGTATATCATTTGAAAACTCTGGATAATAAAAATCATAACCGGGTCTAAGCACAGCACTATCAGGCTTGATGAAGATAACCGGATTTTCTGGCACTTCATTTTGCAGCTCTTTTATATGCTCGCTATAGTTGCGGCCAACGCAAAGGATTTTCATGTTATTTAGGAGTAAGGGATAAGAAGCAAGGAATATGGGTTCCGCCGCGGCGGACGGCGTCAGCCCCTTATTCCTAATTGTTTTTATTCTTCGTTAAAATTAGGATACGTATAATTTGATGGTGGGGTAAATGTTTCTTTAATGGTACGCATACTGCACCAACGTAATAAATTTACTTTTGCTCCTGCTTTGTCATTTGTTCCGCTTGCACGCCCGCCGCCAAATGGTTGCTGACCTACTACAGCTCCTGTAGGTTTATCATTGATATAGAAATTACCAGCCGAGTGACGCAAAATTTTTGTAGCCAATTCTATAGCGTAACGGTCTTGCGAAATGACAGCACCGGTTAGTGCATAAGGAGATGTTTTATCCAATAGATGCAAAGTCTCTTCAAACTTATTATCTTCATAAACATATATAGTAAGTACTGGCCCAAATATTTCTTCGCACATGGTAACTGATTGCGGGTTTTGGGTAAGTATAATAGTTGGTCTAATAAAATACCCCTGCGATTTATCGTAAGTGCCGCCAGCAATTACTTTCACATTGGGGTCGGCATGTGCTTGGTCAATATAGGAAGCAATTTTGTCAAAAGATTTTTCGTCGATCACGGCGTTTACAAAATTCCTAAAATCTTCTACGGGTCCCACTTTAATGTTATTAACTTCTGTTACCAAATCGTTCTCCAATTTCGACCACAATGTTTTAGGAACATATACTCTGGAAGCCGCTGAACATTTTTGTCCCTGATACTCGAAAGCACCGCGAACTATTGCTGTTCGCACCACATCGGCATTGGCAGATGGATGAACCATGATATAATCTTTACCACCTGTTTCGCCCACTATGCGGGGATAGCTTTTATAAGTTTGTATATTGTCGCCAATTTGTTTCCATACATTTTGGAACACGCCCGTAGAGCCTGTAAAATGTATACCTGCAAATTCAGGATGTTTGAATATAATATCTCCTGTTTCGGGGCCACTTGTATATACTAAATTAATAACCCCACTAGGCACACCTGCTTCGCGGAAAATTTCCATCAATACATTGGCTGCATATATTTGTGTGAATGCAGGTTTCCATACCACTACATTCCCCATCATAGCTGCTGAAGTGGGAAGATTTCCTGCAATGGCTGTGAAATTGAAAGGCGTGAGAGCGAACACAAAACCTTCGAGGGGCCTATATTCCAATCTATTCCAAATTCCTTTCGATGATATGGGTTGTTCATTATAAATTTCGCTCATATAAGCCACATTGAAACGCAGGAAATCAATCATTTCGCAGGCTGCATCAATCTCGGCTTGAAATGCGTTCTTCGATTGTCCTAACATGGTGGCCGCATTTAGTTTATATCTGTAGGGGCCAGCTAAAAGTTCGGCAGCTTTCAAAAATATCGCAGCACGATGCTCCCACGGCATATTCTCCCAATCGGCTTTGGCCGCAAGTGCCGCATCGATTGCTTGTTGCACATGCGATGCATCGCCCCTGTGAAAACGCCCAAGCTTGTGGTGCCTGTCGTGAGGCGGGTGCAAATCGGTGGTATTTCCGGTTCTCAACTCTTCACCTCCAATATACATGGGTATATCCAAAGTTTTTGAGCGTGCCTCGGTCACTGCTTCTTTTAATAATTTGCGTTCAATACTACCTGGTGCATAAGAATATATAGGCTCATTTACTGGTATTGGGACTTTGAAAAAACCGTTCATTTTGTAATTGTTTAATTTGGGTGCAAACCTACAAAAACAAAGTCCTAAAAAAAATCACAAAACAAAGATAAAAAAATATCTGATTTTATGACGAAAATGAACTTAATTCGCATCCCTTTTAAAATCACAAATTATGTTTAATCCAATGCAAAAAAAAATCAAATTCAAAGCAGTGTCAACCTTATTAGGGTTGATTTTTTTATTCTGTAGTTACCTATCTCAGGCCCAATACTGCCAACCGCAGTACACAAATGGAACTGGTTTTGGGGTCTTTACTACCACAGTTCTCCTCGATTCATTGTTTGATAGTACTGGAGCCTCGGCCTCGCCTTACTATACTTACGATACTACTAAAACCACTTCTTTATTTATAGGCAATACCTATAAAATGTCAATTAGCCCTGGCACCTTAAACAATTCCAATAGCATGGCTGTTTGGATTGATTTCAATGTTGATGGCGATTTTACAGATGCGGGGGAAAAGCTTACACAAATGAACAATATGCCAACCAATGCTACCAGGAGTTCATTCAATTTCACGGTGCCCTGCGGTGCAACTTTAGGCAAAACACGAATGCGGGTTAGGAATATGTTTAATAACAACAATACCAACATGGCTTCCTGTACGACCTATGGTTATGGGGAGACACAAGATTATAACATTACCTTACTGGACAATCCATTACAGGTGGCTTCATCATTTGCCACCCAATACAATAACTATAATGTAGGCAAAGGGCTTACAAAACAAGAACTATTATGTCTTAAAGTTTTTGTGGCTGGCTGTTCAGACACTGCTGATATGACCCAAATAAACTTTAACCTAAACGGAACAACTGACACTACTAATATCACAAAAGCTACGGTATATTATACAGGAAATACCAATCAATTTGACACCACGGTATTATTTGGTTCGTTGTCATCGCCAGGCAATTTATTTTCTATCTCGGGCAGTCAAGATATGTTGAAAGATACAAACTATTTTTGGTTAGCAGTTGATATTGCTGCCAATTCGACTAGTGGAAATAGTGTAGATGCTGAAGTGTTAGATTTTGTGGCGGATGGTTCACAGGATACCCCATCGATTACTGCTCCCAAAGGCAAACGCGTTATTGCTACCCCTATGACATTTAGTGATCTAAACGCCACTCAATATACTACTGGACAAGTAGGACGTGGAAGTTATAATAATGAAATTATAGGGATTGAAGTAGATATGAGTTCTACTGGTGCCCAAGTACCCCTTACCCAGTTAGCTTTGCATACAGGCGGTTCCACCAATCCTTCTACAGATATAACGCGGGCCCGTCTATATTATACTGGCGGCCAATCTTATTTCGATTCAGCGATATATAAATTTGGGTCTAGCATCACCAACCCCAATGCTTCAATGGTATTTAATGGATCCGTTTATTTGCAGCCCGGCACCAATTATTTTTGGTTAACTTATGATATAGCAGTAGGTGCAACCTTAGGCGATTCGGTTGATGCAATTTTGGATAGTGCCATAATTAACGGATCTCAACAATCAGCCACGGTTAGTGACCCTGCTGGTGAGCGTTTTATTTTGAACAATTATTGTGTTCCTGTGCACCCTGCCTGTGGAACTACATTTATTGACGGTGTGATATTTGGCAGTATTTCCAATACCAAAAGCGGGTGTTCAAGCCTGAACGGAAATGGATATAATGATTATCCACAATCATCCTATTATACTGCGGTAAACAAGGGCAATGCATATAATCTCACGGTTAATAATAGTAACCAAAATCAAAGCTATTCATTATGGGGCGATTGGAACCAAAATGGTACTTTTGATGCAGGAGAGTGGACTCAGATACATAATGGAAATCAGTTGAACGCAAATGCTTCAATAACAAAATCGATTACAATTCCTTGCAGTGCTACCAAAGGTTGGACAAAAATCCGTTTACGCTCACGTGGTGTTCCTGCTAACAATGGTGCGGGTGATGCTTGCACGCAATTTGGTTCGGGCGAGACCGAAGACTATGTAATTTATGTAACCGACTCGCAAGTTTTCCAAAAAACTACAGTGACAGCAAGTTCTGCAGACGTAGCCACAAGCTCGACTAACAATGTAATTGTGAAAATACAAATGATGGCCTCCAATTGTGCCAGCACTCCTCAAGCTACCGACTTTTATTTGCGGACAGCAGGCAGTACAAGTGCGTCAGCAGATATAACCAATGCAAAAATGTGGTATACCGGAGCCGTTGACACTTTTAAAACTACTACACAATTTGGAAGTACATCAACTTCGCCCAGTGGTGCCATGAATTTCTCGGGTACTGCAAATATGACAGTAGGTATAAATTATTTTTGGTTGAGTTATGATATTGCTTCGGGTGCCACCAATGGCAATTTTGTTGATGCTGTTTGTGATTCATTTAAGGTTTCTAGCAAAACCTATTTGCCAGAAGTAACTGCTCCATCGGGCAATAGGAAAATTGCTGCTTTGATGACATTTAGCGATGCAGTTTCGTTTCATAAAGATACAACGCCGTTGGTAGCGGGGTCAACCGGAAATCAAATATTGACAGTGGCTGTGGTGATGAACCAAGGTGCTTCGGTAAACCTTACCGATATGACTTTTAACGCAAAAGGAAGTACCAGCATTACCAATGATATAACAAATGCCCAACTTTATTCTTCTGGAAGCAGCAAAGCTTTTAATATTGCTACCTCTACAAAAGTAGGAAATACAATTACTGCATTAACTTCAACTTTTACCTTCACAGGTTCTGTTGCACTTATTCCTGACACAAACTGGTTTTGGTTAGTATATGATATAACCGCAATTGCCACCGGTAATGACCTAATTGATGCAGAATGTGTAAGCATGAAAATAAATAGCATCAACAATACGCCTTCTGTTACCGCACCCTCTGGCTCACGCTCAGTACTTCTTACCTACTGTGTTCCGGGTTTCCAAAACGGTGGATGCAACAATTGGATTCAGGGTGTAACATTCAATAATATCAAAAACTTGAATACAGGTTGCACCAGTACTACTGCCAACCGTTATAATAATTATCCTTATACCGCATTTACTACCACCGTGCTCAAAAACAGTAAGTATGAATTAAAAATGACTGCAGCAACTAATGGTACGCAGATTTTTGGCGTTTGGATTGACTTTAATCAAAACAGTACTTTTGATGCTAACGAATTTTATAATTCAGGAAATGCTATTAGTGCTAATGCAAACGATTCAATTACTATAACGATTCCTTGTACCGCAAAATTGGGTTATACAAGAATGCGTATTCGTTCACGTTCTAGCCAGGCAACAATTACAAGCACCGACCCTTGCACTACCAATTTTGGGTCGGGTGAGGCAGAAGACTATACTATACTAATAGAAAACAATGATAACACTGGAGCCTTAGGCAAAGATAAAATGCTATGTGCTGGTAGTTTGATTAATTTAAGCCCAGGTGGTGGATTTGTAAGTTACGATTGGAGTACAGGCGATACTACCAGTTCTGTTGGTATAATAACTGCAGGAACTTACTATGTTACTTACAAAAGCGGCTCTGGTTGCGTAAATATAGACACCATACTTATTACTGATGCAGCACCAGTTACTGTGAGCGTAGGAAACGACACTTCAATATGCAATGGAGGTCCAGCCACCTTTAATGCAGGAACAGGATATACTTCATATCTGTGGAATACTGGCGATACTACACAAAAAATTACAGTAACTACGCCCGGATATTATTATGCAACCGTTACCAACACCGATGGCTGCACAGCTACCGATACTGTGGAGTTAATTAAAAAGCAACCTGCTAATTTCACCTTAGGTGTAGACAAAACTATATGTGTTGGATTCACTACGGACCTTGATCCAGGCTCTGGACTGGTTAGCTATTTATGGAGTACGGGTGCTACTACACAAAAAATAACTGTGAGTACAGCAGGTACCTATAAAGTAACTGTGGTTGACAATGGTGGTTGTGTGGGCGAGGACTCAATCGATATAAGTGTATCGACTGCCATGACCAATTTCGGCAATGATATTACTACTTGCTTTGGCAATGATATTATATTAGATGCTGGTAACAATTCAACTTATAAATGGAATACTGGAGCTACTACACAAACTATTAAATTGTCAAATGTAGGAACAGGTACATTTATAGTTGATGTGGTAGATCAATATGGATGTAAAGCTACCGACACTATAATGGCAACCATTAATCCATTGCCTACTTTAAATTTAGGCCCTGATAAATATATATGCAATGGTGGACCTATAGCCCTAGATGCTGGTAGCGGACAAAGCACTTATGCATGGAATACAGGTGCCGCTACGCAAATTATCAATGTGACAACTGCTGGCACATTTGGCTTAATTATTACTTCTCCATTGGGATGTACTGCCAGCGATTCTATTACGCTTACAGCCTCTTCCGTTTCAGTAAATGCGGGCCCCGATAAAACCTATTGCGAAGGCAACGTCGATTCTTTCTTTGTGGCACAAGGATATGGAAGTTATAGTTGGAAAGACTTGAGTAACGGAACCTTAATGAGCATCGGTAATTATTTTACACCCGCTAAATCGGGAACTTATAGTATCACAGTTTCTAATAGTGTAGGCTGTACCGCAACCGATACCGTGATGGCAACCATCAACCCGATGCCAGATGCAAGCTTTACCTATGCATGGATTAGTAGCGTTGTTAATTCTGTCAAATTTACTCCGAGCAAAACAGGACAAGGAACTTATAAATGGGACTTCGGCGATGGAGGACAAAACACGCAAGAAAGCCCAATATATACTTACCCTACTTTTGGTACTTATAAAGTAACCTTGCTTGTAACCACCCCTGCAGGATGTGCCAAAACATTTGTACAATCATTGTCTATTACAGGTGTGTGGGAAGCTGAACAAAATGATTTTGCTGCTACCGTAATGCCCAACCCATTCAATGAGCAAAGTATTATACAATACACTTTGAAGCAAGGTGAATATATTACCGCTCAATTATATGATATTCAAGGAAACTTGGTTGAAACATTATATAATGGTAAACAAGAAAGTGGTAAGCAACAACTCTTCATCGATGGTGGTAAATTAGCCGCTGGATTATATATGATTCGTATTGCAGGACAGAATAGTAATTCAGTAATTAAAGTTAGTAAGACTGAATAGTTGCTTTTTCAACTTTCCAATCCCGAAAGCATTCGGGATTGGAAAGTTGAAAAAAGGATATTTCTAAAAAAACCACTCCCTATAAAACGGAGTGGTTTTTTTATTTAATGATTTGTTGAAGTATGATTGGGTGAATATTGCACCTCATTATTATATTTGCACACCTACAAATTATTTTGCAAATGAAACATCGTAGATCATTGTCAGGTGAATACTGCTGTACCAAAAAATATTACTAAAATGAAACAATATGAAACATTTCTTATCATACTTTTCTTAATTGTATATTTTAGCTCAAGTGGGCAAATTCAACAATTCTCAAAAGCAACTAATGAATATGCAACATATTCGTATACAGAAAAGTTAAAAACTATAACTAAGAAAGAAGTATTTCAATTTTGCTTTTGTAAATGGCAAGATAAAATTTCTCATGATAGTTTGGTCGATTTGTATATACGTGAGTTTAAAACCAAAGAATATGATATTGTAAAAAATAATCCTAAGGCATACCAAATTATGAAAAAAGAGTATCATGATTCGGTGCCGCTCTATAAAGGCGAGAATACTATCTATTGTTCTGAACCTATTGCTAATTCATGGAATAATTATGACATCGTAAATGAGAGATTTGATTTGAACATTAAAAATGAATTGGTATATATATATAATAATGCGATTCATAATAGAAAAATGCGATATGGACTAAAACTTGAGTACGGCGACTATGAATTCCCTTTAAAATTAAAGCTAAATAAGAAAAATGCACGCAAATTCACTAACGCAAAAACAAGTAAAAATGCACAAAGCAAATGGGTAACAAATAAGAATATTTATTTAGTATATATCTATAGTTTGGATAATAATTCATTCCAATCATTGATATCAGCTATTTGTGCCAATTAGATAGAATAGAGGTCTGGGACTCGAAGGAAAAGAAAAATTATTTGGGAGATATTGAGATGGGAAATTATTCTCATGCTTATGATATTATAGAAGAGGGTGATAGAGTTGGTTCTACAACTATGTCTTCTCCAGAAGGGGATATTGAACCTCCAAGTACTGATACATCCACAGCTTATGACGTTTCCCAAGTAGATGATAATCCTAAATTTAATAATTTGAATGAGTATATTATGCGAGAACTTGAATATCCAGCCTATGAAAAAGATGCTGGGATACAAGGCGTTGTTCATGTTAAATTTGTTGTTGAAGTTGATGGAAGTTTGAGAAATATTAAAGTTGTAAAAAAGGTTACCGAAAGAATGGACAATGAAGCTCTTAGAATAATTAATACCAATTCTTAACCTATAATAGTTCTCCGCCTGTGGCGGATTAGGTTAAGAATGGTAATGCCGAACTACATCCCGAAAGTATTCGGGATTAGTCCCTTTCTTTTGGACTATTATATATTGAGTTTCGGTATAAAAGAATAAGTGGCCCTGGTAAATGGAAACCAGCAAAGAAGAATGGGAATGCAGTAAGATTTAGTTATATATTACCAGTGATTTATACAATTGATGAATAGTTGTTCTTGTAAACTTTCCACAATTTTGGAACTTTTGGAAAGCAATTAATATATATTGTCAGGTAAAAAACCTGACAGCACTCAGCACTACTATGTCAAATCATCCAAAACTGCTATACCATCCAAATGGCTGCGGTCATTGGTTTTGAGGAGTGTGAATTTTTCATAATCATAATCGAAGATATATAAACCTGTATTGCTATGGTCGTGATCGTCCATGTGCTCAAGACCCATATTTTGGATTAGGCACAAAAAAGATTTGAGGGCACGGCCATGCATGCATATCAAAACATTTTTCTCCTGTGTTTGAGCCATGATATATTCTAATGTGGGTTCTTGTCGGGCTGCAAGCTCTAGCGGACTTTCGCCACCAGTTATCTTAATATGCAAATGCCCCTCACGCCATTCTTTTACACGTTTCCAATATTCGTTATCGAATTCTTTATTATGTTCCAAACCTTCGTGTACACCCCAACTTATTTCATTAAGTCCTGCCAATGCTTCGTAGCCGATACCTTGGTCGATAAAATGCTCAACCGTTTGCTTGGTACGTTTCAATTGTGATATATATATCTTATCGAAGGGGATACTTTTATAACTCTGATAAAACGACAATGCCTGACTACGTCCAGTATCGTTCAAGTCGCTGTCCACACCGCTTCCCTGTACGATATTCTTTTTATTGAAATCTGTTTCTCCGTGACGTATGATATATATATTTTTCTTGTCCATTTAAAAAAATTTATCCGCCTCAAGCGGACTATTATTAAAATAAAAAAGGCTGTCCGTTTGTATAGACAGCCTGAAATATAATGTTTTTGAGATTAACCTCTTTTTTCTTTGATACGGGCTTTTTTGCCTGTAAGTCCACGTTGATAGAAAATCCTGGCACGTCTTACTTTACCGCGGCTCATCACTACTATTTTATCAATATTGGGACTGTGAACAGGGAATATACGCTCTACACCAATACCGTTTGAAATTTTACGCACGGTAAAAGTTTCGTTTAGACCACTGTTGCGGCGTTGTATAACCACACCTTGGTACAACTGGATACGCTCTTTGGCACCCTCTTTAATTTTGTATGATACTGCTACAGTATCGCCAGCCTTGAATGTTGGAACATCGGCCTTTAAAAATTCTTGCTCTACGATTTTTAATAAATTGCTCATGATAGCTTAAAATTTGGGAGTGCAAAAATAGGGCTTTATCCTTTATAAACAAATGTTTTTTTGTTTATTCCTCCTCCACGTCCTCTACTTTGAAAACCAGCTTATTGCTCGCCAAAAAATTGATGCCGGAGCTAATAACCGTTGCAAAGATAGGGGCTAGGAACAGCCTGTTTTTGTGCAAGTATCCAGGCAGGTAATCTGCTATATCCACAAAATAATACACCAAAGCGATATTGATAAAGAAGCCAATGGCATACACCATAGCAAACTTCCTGAAATACTTTTTCTCTTTATGGGTCTGGTGTCTGAAAGTCCAGTTTTTATTAACCACATAGCTCACAAACAAACCTACAATGCTTCCAATTACCTGGTAAATGAGATAATATTTCTTCACATCATGATACATCATCAAGTGCAACTCACATAAAACTGCGTAAGTGATATAACCTGCTACAAAGGAGGCTGCACCTACAATCCCAAACTTTACCAGTTTGCGTATGAGCTTATTTTGAAGAATAATGCGAATCATAAAGGTCGGCAAAAATAATGGTTAATGGTTAATTATAAATGGTTAAGTTAATGGTTAATTATACCCGCCGCCGCGGAGCTAATGGGCTACGCAAAGTTTTTCCCGTCGGCTGAAGCAGACGATAATCGTTAATGGGCTACGCAATCAATTCAATGGTTAATGTCGCGACCTAACCAATTGAAATCTTGTTTTTGAAATTGCCAATAGTATCTTTCCAGTAATCTTTATTGCCTGAATTCATTTACCATTAACCATTATATATCCCTATTTTTGCGACCTTGCAAAAAGATAAAACCATACATGTAGATTTATTTGTACCCTGCCACATCGATCAGTTTTGGCCTGAGACGGGCTTTAATATGAAACGACTTTTGGAACTGGCAGGATGTGTTACACATTATAATACGGAACAAACTTGCTGCGGTCAGCCCGCCTTCAATGCAGGTTTTTGGGACGATGCCAAAGAAGTAGGTGAAAAATTAATTGGCGAACAACTTGCCGGTCATTATATGGTTGCCGCTTCATCTGGTTGTGTGAGCATGGTGCGTCAATCCTATAATCAGCTTTTCGAAAATTCATCAGTGCATAATCCCAGTAAAAATTTACAAAAAAACTTTTTCGACTTTGCAGAATTCTGGGTGGATATATTAGGCAACCCTCATTTAAACGCAACTTTTAATTCTCGCGTTGCTTTGCTCGACAATTGCAAAGGCATGCGTGATTGTAAAATATTTGATCAGCCTCGAAAACTGCTCGCTCAGGTGGAAGGACTCGAATTGGTTGAAATAAAAGACTATGATACATGTTGCGGTTTTGGCGGAATATTTTCGGTAAAGTATGAACTTCTATCAGTTGCACTGGCCGAAGAAAAATTGAAAAATGTAATGGATACTGGTGCCGAATTTTTAGTGTGTACCGATGGCGGTTGTTTGATGCATTTAGATTCCTATATCAAAAAAAACAACTTGCATATTAAAGCTATACATATAGTAGATTTGCTGGTGAAAGGGTTGAAGTAGTAGATAGTGGTCAGCCCGCCGCGGCGGGCAGTAGATAGTAGTAAGTAGACAGTAGATAGAAGTAAGTAGTAAGTAGATAGATAGTGGTCAGTAGAGTAGACAGCCCGCCGCGGCGGGTAGTAGTAAGTAGATAGTAGACAGCCCGCCGCGGCGGGTAGTAGAAAGTAATAATATTAAGATGAAAAAAATGTTGCGTCAGCACCCCATCCCGATTGCAATCGGGGCCTAAATCTCATATCCCAATCCCTAGCCCATGCGTAACCCAAATATAGATGCCGACGAAGAAAACCTAGACAATACCGAAAAGGAATTGGAGAAGGTTTTACGCCCGCAAGCTTTTGGCGATTTTACAGGACAAGATAAAACTATAGAAAATTTAAAAATATTTGTGGGGGCCGCCCGCCTACGTAGCGAAGCACTCGACCATGTATTGTTGCACGGGCCTCCGGGTTTGGGCAAAACTACCTTGGCACATATTATATCAAATGAATTGGGTGCAGGCATTAAAATTACTTCAGGACCTGTTATAGAAAAGCCCGGTGACCTTGCCGGACTTCTTACCAATTTAGAACAAGGCGATGTATTATTTATTGATGAAATACATAGACTAAGTCCTGTGGTGGAAGAGTATTTATACTCAGCCATGGAAGATTATAAAATAGATATCATGCTGGAGAGTGGCCCCAATGCCCGCTCTATACAAATTGGTATCAATCCCTTTACTTTAATTGGTGCTACAACCCGAAGTGGTTTGCTAACTGCTCCGTTGCGTGCAAGGTTTGGTATCAATGCCCGATTAGAATATTATGATGTAAAATTATTGACCACGATTGTAAAACGTTCTGCAGGAATTTTAAAAACTACAATAGCCGATACCGCAGCTCACGAAATTGCCAAACGCAGCAGGGGAACCCCACGTATTGCAAATGCATTATTGCGTCGTACCCGAGATTTTGCACAAATGAAAGGCGATGGAACTATTACTTTAGACATTGCCCAAATGGCTCTCGATGCATTGAATGTAGACTCGCACGGACTGGATGAAATGGATAATAAAATCCTCACAACTATTATAGAAAAATTTAAAGGCGGCCCTGTAGGATTAAATACTATTGCCACTGCCGTAAGCGAAGATGCAGGAACCATAGAAGAAGTATATGAACCTTTCCTCATACAAGAAGGATTTTTGATGCGTACCGCCCGTGGCCGTGAGGCAACCGAAATGGCTTATAAGCATTTGGGCATTATGCCGCACAGGGGGAATAGTAATCAGTTGTTTTAGTATTATATATTATTGTATATGAAAAAATATATTGTTTTATTTTTTTGTTTGATATCGCTTAGTTGTTTTGCTCAGGAGATAAAGTGGTACGTGCCGCCATTTGCTGATTCGGTTACTTTAGAAAATATAAATAAAAATGATTCCTCTTTTTATGAGAATGGTATGAAAGGCATTTATATGGTTTGCAAATAACTGTTCCTGCTAAATATGATGATATCGTTTTTAATGACTACTATCATTTATTTTATTATGTGGAAAACAAAAACAGATGGGGTATATATTATGCAAATGATACAATGCAAAAAGAATTATTCCCTTGCATTTATGATACCATTTGCGAAGTAGAGTATCCCATATTTAAAGTGCTAATAGGAAATGCTTGTGCTTTCTATCATATGTACTATAAAAAATGGGTGACAACTTTTGTGAAGAATTGCAAACAAGCATCAAAACCAAAGAAAAGAATAACAGAAGGAGGATCAAAGTTAATGCATTCAGGTATGTACGGAGACGGTGCACCGCCAAAAGCCAGTAGCTCAAGAGATGGAAATCAGAAAAAACGAACAAATTACTCAAAAGATGTAGAAACCAAGATTGAACAACTTGACGAAGCGAAAGTATATAAAAATGAATTAGAAGAAATTAGGAGGAAATTACGGAATGAAACCATTCTATTTAGCTCTAAAATTTGTGATAATTTCTATACCTTTAATTTCTCCAGTAGAAACACTTATATAGTTTTTAATTACTCCAAAAAAATCAATCATTAGCGATCCAATATCGGGAGCTATATTAGAAGGGAAACTATTGCTATGCTTTAATAAAAAAGGTGTATGGGCTATTGATACCTTTAGCAACAATATTGTATCTCCAATGCTCGAAAGAGTTAGATTAAAAAACAATTATTTTTTTGAAAAAAATGGATTGAATACAAAATATACAATTGCTAAAGTAAATGGTAAACACGGCTTGTACAGCAGAAACTATCAAACCGTAATCCCTTTCCAATTTATCAATTTACAATTCAAAGAAAATAAAGATGTAGTATATTGTGAAACTGAAAATAGGAAAGTGCATTTGTTACTTGAATTTATGATAGTATATATACGGATCGCGTAAAATATACTTCTGGGGCCAAGCCATTAATTCTGTTAGTTAAAGATGGTAAACTTGGATTCAACTTTTGGGAACACAACGCTATTCCACCCTTATTTGATGATTATAAATTTGGAAGAAACTATTTGCTATGGGCAAAATATGAAGGAAAGTGGGGAATATTAGACCCCAATCAAAAGTATAGAAAACATAAGAAAAAACGAAAAAAATTTATTCGATTCATTAAATAAATTGTCGAAATTTCCCACGCAAAAAACCTCCAACATTTAACTATCTTTGCCACCATGCATACCCATTACATGAAACGTTGTTTACAATTGGCTGCCAATGGCGAAGGACTTGTGGAGCCCAACCCGATGGTGGGTTGCGTGATTGTTCACGAGGATGAAATTATTGCTGAAGGATTTCACCATCAATATGGTGGCAATCATGCCGAGGTAGATGCGATTAACAACCTTCAAGGGTTTGGCAAGTTTAACGAATGTAGTATATATATAAATTTGGAACCTTGTTCGCATACGGGCAAAACACCGCCTTGTGTAGATTTAATTATCGAGAAAAAATTCAAACAAGTTATTATAGCCCAACAAGATCCCAATCCATTAGTTGCAGGACAAGGAATAGAAAAATTAAAAGCTGCAGGCATAGAAACTATTATAGAAATTTGTGAAGATGACGCATTGAAACTGAATAATAAATTCAATTGTTTTCACCAAAAAAATAGACCGTTCGTTACGCTTAAGTGGGCACAAACCGCCGATGATATTATCGCTCCGCAAATGCGTGACCCCAATTACCAACAGTTACGATATATTAGTAACCAATATTCGGTGAGGCAAGTGCACCGCTATAGGGCTTGTCATGGAGCTATATTGGTTGGTTCTAATACGGCATTGAATGATAATCCTACTTTGGATGTGCGACATTGGGAAGGAAAAAACCCAATAAGAGTTGTTTGGGATCCACAACTGCGATTGAGTCAAGAACTCAATGTATTTGATGGCAGCACCCCTACATTAGTTTTGGTGGATCAATATTTTCAATCGAACAAACATTGGGAAAAAGAAAATGTAGAATTTATATATATAGATTTTTCGATGGGAGCTGCCAAACAAACTTTGGAAGTATTATATAAAAAAGGAATACAATCGGTTTTGGTGGAAGGGGGTAGAATGGTATTACAAACTTTTATCTCAGAAAATATTTGGGATGAAACCAAGGTATTTACCGCTCCGCAAAAAACGTATCATATTGGCTTGAAAGCCCCGTTCATCAACCAAGAACCCAACTACACAGAAAACATTTCAGGCGACATTTTGAAAACATATATACATGGCTAAGAACAATATTATTAAAAATATATTAAAGCGGGCATTATATCCTTGGAATACTTATAAGGTTATTAAACTACAACGTAACCGCAAGCGTGGAAACCGCCACCAAGATGATGCTCAATTAAAACTGTACAGCAAAATATTGAAAGGAGATTTTTTGCATTATGGATATTTTGATAATGCAAAAATTGAAGCAGAAGATATCAGTTTGAATATGATATACAATGCACAAAAGCGTTATGCAGAAAAATTGGTAGAGCTTATTACAGACAAATCTTCTCCTGCACTAGACGTGGGTTGTGGTATGGGTGGACTATTAAAACTATTAAACGAAAACAATATAAATGCAATCGGTTTAACACCTGATAATACACAGATAAAACATATCATCAATACGTATCCGAACAAGGTATTACATTGCCGTTTTGAAGATATAAAAGCTGATGATTATATACAGCATTTTGGCACGGTGATTACTTCAGAATCATTACAATATTTGCAACTCGACAAAGCATTACCTATCATCGATAAAATTATGAAACCCGGCGGCACATGGGTAGCTTGTGATTATTTCAGGCTGGGTAAAGCACATGAGAAAAGTGGTCATAATTGGGAATCATTTAATACACTGTTAACCAAGCATGGTTTCAAAATGACGCATGAAGAAAATATCACGCCGCATATATTGCCTACCATTGCTTATATATATATGTGGGCTACACAAATTGGTATGCCTGTGAAAGAATTTCTGATAGAAAAAATTAAAGTAAAAAATCCAGGACTCTATTATATTATAGAAAAATCTTTACCAGAGATTGATGGCAAATTGGATAAGAATATTAATATTATAAATCCAACATTATTTGCTTTAGAGAAGAAGTATGTTTTGATGAAAATTGAGAGGAATTGACGATGTACGATGTACGATGTTTGTCATGCTGTTCCTACAACTATCGGGTTTATCGAAGCATGAACAAACGGTCTTCGATAGACGGTCTTTGATATCCGCCGCGGCGGACAGACTGACAGCAAGTCTTTTAACCACAGTGTTACACGGAGTTTGGCACAGAGATTATACCGAAACTCAATATATAATAGTAAAAAAAAGAGGGACTAATCCCCCCGCATCCCGATAATTATCGGGATTAAGCGAGGCTTTCGGGATTCTTCTTTTTCACATGAAATATAGGCGTTGATTCTCCTATTAATTTAGAGTTAACACAACCTTCTGCACGGATATTGAGCAATTTCGCTAAAAAGCCTTGCAGCAAAATCAACGACCTAATTGCATAAAATACTAATTTATAGTAAGTATAACAGT
>JAWXAU010000127.1 GCA_034439655.1 Bacteroidota bacterium
GCATTTATAGGTGTTCTTCAGAATATAGAATTTATCAACATATTAACATAGTTAGACTTATCAAGGGTTTTGAATACGTGTTGTACCTGAGTAGTTACATAATTTTAAGTACTTATAATGCTCTTTCACAGCAATCCAAAAGCCAGGATGCTCGTAATAAGTAATATGATATTCGGCGGCAGTTTGTATAAGGATGGGTTGAATCTCTTTGAAGTGATCGGCAGAAATATAAGGAAAAGCATGATGCTCGATCTGATAATTGCTACCACCTACCAACCATTGCAATATCGGGTTTTTTGTTTTGAAATTTGACGTGCCTTGTATTTGGTTGCTCATCCACGATTGCTCTTCTGCACTTGGGTTGGCAACTCCTGTAAATAAATGCTCTACTTGCAGTACATGGGTTATAATGAGGCTGGCAATTATATGCATCGTTAAAAATCCGATAAGCCATTGTCCGAAAGTGATGGATAAAAATGAAAGGGGTAAAAATATAAAAGCGAATATATATAATACTTTGGTCAACCAAAATTTGAGTAATTGTGAAAAATCATGTCCCTGTTTTTTGGTAGGGTGACCATTGCGGTTGTAGCGGTTCAGTTTTTCCATATCTAAAGCAAATGCCCAAAAGATGGTGAAGAGGGCATAGACCACAAAAGCATAATAATGTTGGTAGCGGTGAAACCATTTATGAGGGGCATCGGGCGAAAGTCTCAGTGCATCACCTTCTTTAAGTGCCTCATCGTTTTCGAAATCATTGGTATAACTGTGGTGGAATACATCGTGTTTGATATGCCATATATAATCGCTCATGCCAAGCATATTAAAAGTATATCCCATAAAGCGGTTCACATTTTTGCGGTGCGATATGTTGCCGTGCATGGCTTGGTGACTGATGTTTAGCCCTATAGCTGCCATTAACAAACCCATAGTTAAGCAACAGAGCCATAAGGTTAAAGGTGTTTGAATAACGGAGAAAAGTGAAATATACAATCCCACAAATGAAAGAATGAGGAACATATATTTGAGATAACTTTTCCCTGTAGATTTCATATTTGCTTGGTTAAAGTTGAAGTGATTGTGTACTCTATGCTTAAGTACTTTTTGAAATTCCTTGGTGTTTCTGTTAGTATTTTCCATAATTTTGTTTTGATGAGTTAATGGTTCAAAACTAGCGGCATGAATATCTCCCAAATTTTCATTTTCCGCAAAACTCAAATTGTTTTTTGCATTTTTTGCAAATTTTTTGTCTTTGCCTTCTAAATCTCGTTTCTAATTAATGGAGTAGAATGGTTAATTTTGCCGCTATATCTGCATTTTGATTTAGCAACTATAGTTTGAAAAAGCTACACCTATTCGTATTCAAAGAGTTCATTGGGCCATTTGTGCTCACCTTCTTCATTTCCATGTTTGTGCTAGTGATGCAGTTCCTATGGCTTTGGATCGATGAGTTTGTGGGCAAAGGATTGGAATGGTATGTGATTGCCCAAATATTTATATATCAAGCTGCCACATTGGTACCACTTGCTTTGCCACTGGCCGTGCTGCTCTCCACCATTATGACCTTTGGCAACCTAGGCCAGCACTACGAATTGGTTGCTATGAAATCGGCTGGAATTTCTTTAAGACGCATATCCATGCCAATTTTTATTTTTTGTGGGATGATGATGGTTCTTGCTTTTTATTTTGCTAATGTACAAATACCCGATGCCCAGTTAAAAATCAGGACTTTATTATATGATATACAACAGCAGAAACCTGCATTTAATATTAAAGAAGGATTATTCTATAATCAGATAGATGGGTATAGCATAAAAGTGGGAAAGAAAGATGCCGACAACCAGAATATGCATGAGGTAATGATATACGACCACACCTCCAATAAAGGCAATGTGAGTTTGATATTGGCCGACGATGGTAAAATGGCAATGAACGAAGATAAAGACAAACTAATGGTGACCTTATATAAAGGCACACGCTATGAGGAAATGGAAGACAAAGACAATAACAAACGTACCTATCCTTTTAGTGTTACCACTTTCGGCAAACAGGAAATAGTAATGGATCTGAGTGCATTTAAGCTGAACAGAAGTGATGAGGATTTTTTCAAAGAGAATTATCAAATGCTTAATATACTCGAGCTCGATGAGGCAATAGATTCCTTGAATATAGGCGAACTGGGAAAACGGATGGGATTTTTAAATAATATGAGTACCTATTTTCATTTGCACGATTCTAGCGGTCAGCAACGCATCGTGAAAAATCCATATATAGTGAAAGGGAAAGACCTCACCGCAAATTTTTCGAAAAGTGAAAAACAAAAAATATATTCTGCTGCATTAAATAGTACGAGGACGCTTAAAGGAATTGCTGATTTTTCGGTAGTTACTTTACAAAATGGATATGAGTTTGAGAATAGGTTCAGACTCGAATGGCATAGAAAATTTACTTTAAGCATTGCTTGTATCATATTCTTTTTTATAGGTGCTCCCTTTGGAGCCATTGTCCGCAAGGGAGGTTTGGGCATGCCCATGGTGTCGGCCATTGTTATATTTATTATATATTATATGATTACGGTGGCTGGCGAGAAAGCATCGAACGAAAATGTATTTAGTCCGTTTATAGGAATGTGGCTTAGCAGTTTTGTAATGATCCCCTTGGGATTATTTCTGACTTACAAAGCAAGTATCGACAGTAATTTATTTAATAAAGAATGGTATTATAATATTGCCCGAAAAGTGCAAGCGTGGTTGCAGTTCAAGAAAGATAAAGATATTATAGTAGAATCAGAATGAAAGTACTTTTTCTGAGTAACCGGGTTCCTTTTCCACCCAATGATGGCGGTACTGTAGGCGTATATCAAGCATTGATGGGCTTGGTAGATTTGGGAATTGATGTTACTTTCTTTTCCCTGAATCCTTCACGAAATAAAGTAGATTTGAAGAATGCTTTAGAATTAGAAAAAATACCACACAAAGAAATATATAATATACAAACCGATATCACTCCATGGGGTGCTTTAAAAAATTTATTGCAAAATAAATCTTATCATATATCACGTTTCTATAATAAAAATATTGCTGATAAACTAGCTGCACTATTACAAAAAAACAGGTATGACATTATACATTTCGATGGATTGCAAATAACTATATATCTAGATATCGTTCGCCGCTATAGTCAAGCCAAATGCGTAATGCGGGCTGCCAATGTAGAACATAAAATATGGGAAGGGCTTGCAGAACACAGTGCAAATATCTTTAAAAAATGGTATTTGAAAACTGCAGCACAGCAACTCAAAAAGTATGAACTGGAAACTATTAAACACCTAGACGGCTTGATAACAGTAAGTATAGAAGATGCAGCATATTTCAAGCAATCAGGTTTTGATAAAGAAATACATATAGCTTATACAGGCTTTGATATTACCAAATTGCCTCCACATACCAAAGTTGAAAATTGTATATATCATATCGGAGCTATGGACTGGATGCCGAATATAGAAGGCTTGCGTTGGTTTATGAAAGAAGTCTGGCCGCTGGTCCATCAAAAAAAATCAAAATTAGTATTACATTTGGCGGGCAAAAACATGGAACAAGAATTTTATCAATATAATAACCTCAATGTAAATAATCATGGACAAGTGCAGGATGCTTTGGAGTTTGTTTCTGATAAATCTACTTTAATAGTTCCCTTATTTTCGGGAAGTGGGATGCGGGTAAAAACTGTGGAAGCTATGGCTATGGGAAAAACTATTATAGGAACCAAAATGGCCGCCCAGGGATTGCCCGAAGAAGTGAAAGAATATATGATCATCGTAAAAACTGCAAAAGAATTTGCTGAAAAAATTATATACTATGCAAATCACACACACGAAGCACATACCTTAGGACAAGAAGCAAAACTATATGCCGCTACCCATTTCGAAGTAAAACAAATTGCAGAAAGCGTTGTTAAATATTATAATACAGTAGATAGTAGATAGTAGTAAGGAGAAAGTAGAAAGTAGACAGCCCGCCGCAGCGGGTAGTGTAAGTAGTAAGGAGAAAGGAGAAAGCCCGCCGCGGCGGGCAGTAGTAAGTAGTAAGTAGTAAGTAGTAAGTAGTAAGTAGACAGTTGACAGTTGACAGTTGACAGTTGACAGTTGACAGTAGACAACCCGCCGCGGCGAGTAGTAGATAGTAGATAGTAAACTGACAATTCAATTAACCATTAACCATACCCGTTTGCTTCAGTTGACGGATTAAAAAAAAAGATGTTCGATAAAATAGAAGAAGCCATTGCAGATATAAAAGCTGGCAAATGTATTATAGTCGTTGACGACGAAGAGCGTGAAAACGAAGGCGACTTCCTGTGTGCCGCACGCCACGCCACGGCTGAGATGATTAACTTCATGAGCAAAGAAGGTCGCGGACTTATTTGTGCTCCCATCACTGAGCAACGTTGTAATGAATTGCAACTCGATTTGATGGTCGGAGTTAATACAACAAGCCACGAAACTCCGTTTACGGTTTCTGTTGATTTGCTGGGCAAAGGATGCACCACAGGTATCTCTGCTCAAGATCGTTCTAAAACTGTATTGGCATTAATAGATCCCGCAACACGTCCTGATGATTTGGGAAGACCCGGGCATATCTTCCCGCTTAAAGCCAAGGATGAAGGCGTTCTTCGCAGAGCTGGACATACAGAAGCCACCGTTGATTTGGCACGCATGGCAGGGCTTGAACCTGCAGGTGTGATATGTGAAATCATGAAAGAAGATGGTACTATGGCGAGATTAGATGACCTGAAAATTGTAGCAGAAAAATTCGATTTGAAACTTATCACCATCAAAGATTTAATAGAATATAGACTTAAAAATGAGTCCCTCATCAAACGTGAAATATCTGTGGAGATGCCAACCAAATATGGTGATTTCGACTTAGTAGCATATAGACAAATTGTAACAGGTGAAGAACATTTGGCTTTGGTGAAAGGTCATTGGAATCCTGGAGAAGCGGTGATGGTTCGTGTACATAGTAGTTGTGTAACAGGTGATATTTTTCATTCACTTCGCTGCGATTGTGGAGAGCAATTGCACCAAGCCATGCAAATGATTAATGACAATGGACATGGTGTAGTTGTATATATAAATCAAGAAGGACGTGGAATAGGTTTGTTGAATAAATTAAAAGCATATAAACTCCAAGAGCAAGGACTCGACACTGTGGAAGCTAATGAAAAATTAGGTTTCAAAATGGACGAGCGTGACTATGGTGTAGGTGCACAAATCTTACGTGATTTGGGCGTAACTAAAATGCGTTTAATATCTAACAACCCAACAAAACGTGTAGGTTTAATAGGTTATGGATTAGAAATCGTAGAAAATATTCCACTCAAAATTGCGTCGAATCATCATAATGAAAATTATTTGAAAACGAAGAAAAATAAAATGGGGCACGACTTGTAAAAGAATTGCAAATTACGATTGACGTCCGCCTCGGCGGAACGAATTTTATCATGCTTATTTTTATACAAATGCCTTGTCCGTTTTGTCATGCCGACGACAGGAGGCATCTCACAATGCTTATAATTATATGAGGTTTTTTTAACCATAGTGTTACACAGAGGGAAAACTCACAGAGGTACACGGAGTTTTTAAAATATATTTAATTCTCACGTTTCGTTAACACTAGTATTCCTCTTTGAAACACTGTGCCATTCTCCGTGTTACACAGTGGTTAATTTACTTTTAACCACAGAGTTTAAAACATCACAGAGGTACACAGAGTTAATATATATTACAACTCCCCCAAGTCCTTCACCAACCCAGGCCCACCATAAATAAAACCTGTATATAATTGAACCAATTTAGCTCCTACTTCCAGTTTCTCTTCTGCATCTTCTGTACTATGTATTCCACCTACACCTATCAAAGGAATTTTGCCGAGTGATTTTTCATGGATGTACTGTATAACTTTAGTGGAATGTTTGGTTAATGGTTTACCACTGAGTCCACCTGTTTCATTTGCATTTGAGGGATGTAAGTGAGGGCGTTCAATCGTTGTGTTGGTGGCAACAATTCCTTCTATGCCTGTATGAAAATATATAGTAATAATTTCGTCCAGTTGTTCGTGAGTTAAATCTGGTGCAATTTTTAGCAAAATAGGTTTCCGCGGTTTTCCTTCACTAATATATAATTGTCGTGTGGCAACCAAGCCGCTTAATATATGCATGAGTTGCCCCTTGTCCTGCAATTCACGTAAGCCCGGCGTGTTGGGACTGCTTACGTTTACCGTAAAATAATCTACGTAATTATATAATTTCTTAAAACATATTTGATAATCCAAGAAAGCAAGATCGTTAGGCGTTACTTTGTTCTTTCCTATATTTCCGCCTACTATCAAACCCGCAGGACGATTTTTCAAACGTTCTACCATACTATCCACGCCCATATTATTAAAGCCCATTCTATTAATTAAAGCTTGGTCTTTTAATAACCTAAACAATCGAGGTTTGGGATTTCCAGGTTGGGCTAATGGGGTAACAGTTCCCACTTCTATATGTCCGAAACCGAGCATTTGAAGTTCAGGCAACCATCTTGAATCTTTATCGAAACCTGCCGCCAATCCAACTTTATTTGGGAAATGCAAACCCAAAAAATCTACGCCCTTTTGCTTATGAGTTTTGAAAAATATTTTGCCCAAGCCCAATACACGCAAGATTCTGAGCATATACATTGTAACATAATGTGCCCGTTCAGGACTCATCATAAATAATATATTTTTGGCAAGGGTATACATGAGGTGGGGCAAAGATAGGGGAATAGGATTTGTCCGCCGCCGGCGAATGGGGAATAAAACGTCATTCTAAGTCCGATAACTATCGTGCCCACTTCGGGCAAAGAATCTGCTGAAACGTAGTACGATCCGTCTTCGGCCCGATAGCTATCAGGATCAACGGATCTTTCGCATTGAAACAATGCTCAAGATGACGGACGGCCATTATCTAAACAAAAATCCGTTCGGTATAATGCCCGTACTAAAAGAATCTACGTCAACTTGTGATGTCGGTCTAAGCTTATATACTTTCCCATTACTCACATAATCCTTTGCATCGGCGGCATAAATGGTGCTAGTTTGGGGGTCGACTCCGAGTCCATAGAAATTTTTTCCTGTTCCTGAATATATGTAATTTGTAGGAAGTGTATTGGCACTGACGGGCATAATATATATATGTTTGTTGATATAATATAAAGTATCTCCCTTTTTGTTCATTCTAAGATCGCTCGCATATTCTTTGGCTAGAGGAAACTGCATACTTTTTAAAATATCTTTCCCGTTTGTTGCTATACAAGTGATGCCGCCTTTATAACCTTTGATAGAATCGCCCAAACTCGCTACCCATATATTGCCCTCCTTGTCTTTGGCAAAACTATTACTGCCATAAAACACTTTTGTACTGTCAGTTAAAGTATGTGTTTTTGCATCAATCTTATAAATATAATTACTGTATAGATTCGAGACATAAACAGCATCATTATATAGTAACATTTCTTCCGTCCAACCAAAAATAGAAATATGTTTGATGATGGTATTGTTCTGTAGATTGACCACAGAGATTTGATTATCATATAAATCTGTAACGTAAGCGATATCGGAACTTACAGGCTTAAAAAAACGTGGACTTTTAAATCCAGTAATAGTTGCAATATGCTTAAAATCTGTTTTGTTTACCACTTCTATTTTGCCTGAATTGTTTACCACAATATAGTACTTCCCATTGTATTCGGAAATACTTTGAACAACATCACCCAATTTATAACTATTATTTCTAAAGAATAGATTATTTTCAATTGTTTTGGTATCGGGGTCGTACAAACTAAGCTCCCCATTTCCCCAACCAAAATTTCCTTCATTCACAATATATACTGCTGAAGGTTTTATCAATACAGGCATGGGTTGTGGCTCTTTTTTCTTACAAGCTACTATGCAAATGAACACACAGAAAAATATGATTATAGCAAATCTCATTGTTTGATAAAAGAATAATAAGTACACAAATTTCGTTGTTGTATTTTAAGATAATAGACACCTGCAATCAAATCAGTAATATTTACTATATTTTGCTGTTGGGAAACATCAATTAACTTCCCCGTTATATCATATAGAATTATGGTTGAATTAGACTCTAAATTTTGTATCTGTATATAATCGTTTGCAGGATTTGGATATATATATATTGATTTATTTGAGCCCATATTTGCAAATCCTGTATGATTAAAATCGTGTATCACACCGACTGCATCTAAGTCGAAGCCGCCTGATGGGAAAGGTGTTGGCCACGGGTCATTAATTTTCAAACCCCTACTGTCACGACTACAAAATGAATCATTAATAGAACCAATTACATCAATTAATTTGATATGCGTAATATGATAAATATCAAGCCCGGCGATATTTTTTAATTCTTCCAAATCGAAAGGTGTACCGTAACCTGCCCTGTATTTTCCTGCCAGATTATACAATCTCGTAGCATCCAAATGTGCTGCATTATTATATTGTATTGTAGTATCATTATTATCTATCGCCGCAAAGCGATGGAAAGTGCTTCCATCTGAACTTACTTCTACAAATGCCAGTTCCAAAAAACCATCATCAAATGAGTTTTCAAATATAGCAAAATCGGGACCTTTACCATTAAAAATCGGAGAACTAAAATTTAGTATAATAGTTCCCCCATCGCCTAAACTTACTACATTGTTATCTGCTATTCCTATAATACTATTGCTGTCACCCACCGTTGTTCTGCCTAAACTGGTATCGACAATATTTTGCCATCCACGGTTGATAGAACAGGCATTTGTCCATGCTACAAAGATATTAGAATCTTTGTACAAAGCTTTGCTACCAATCACTCCAGCGGATGGGTCGTATTGTGCCATCAATTGCATTGGTATGCAGAATAATATAATATAATATAATATTTTTTTCATATTTTGGTGGTTGGTGAGGACAACCATAGGCAGAGTCCTCTATATTCTGTTCATAATTTTAGGTCCCTCATTGGTGTCCTCACCGATGAGATCTACTTCATATTATTGCTTTACAAATTTAGTTTGTAAAATGTTACCTCCATCCAAAATTTGCAATACATACATGCCTTTTGTCAGCAAAGATACTTCAATGCTATTGCCTGCATCATGGTTATTATAATATACTTTATTGCCTTTCATATCAAAGATGCTTACGGTTTTGCCCGCAAGATTTTCACTGGTATATATAATTTCACTTGCGGGACATGGATAAATATATAAAGAATTATTTGAAGTTAAATTTTGCACCGCAGTATAATTATCAGAGGTTACAAAATTATCCATACAGAAATAGCCTGGTGTATTCATTCCATATTTGCCTGTATCTGTTGATGAAAACATGAATTGTAAACTATCTATATTGCCCACAGTTGTAAGGTCTACCCAAGTCCAAGCTTTTACGATGTAGTCTTTGCTGTTGTCTTTATTTTGGAAATCGGCTAGATAAAAGTCTTTGCTTTTGGTAGCATTTCCAGCTTTGTAACCTTGAATAGTCACTTTAAACCAATCGGTATCATTGCCGGATACTCCGCCAAACTTCTTTGCAAATGTGCTATCTCCATTTTTCATACTCAAATATGCATAAGTATTATTGGTAATCCAAAACCCTTTTGCTTCTTTACCTGCAGCTTGATTCTTTAATATAATAGTTGAAAACGCATAACCTAATGCAAAGTTATTAGAACTATTATATCCTTTACCTGCAATTGTGCTATATTGATTAAAGTATCCCGCAGTGTTTGTATCAATTTTGTTACTAATGGCGAACCCACTCCATGAGGGAAATCCCCAAGCGGTATCATAACTATTTTTTAATATGATATTGCCGGATTCAAATTTTTTGCTGAAATCACTCCCATTGTGGTATCCTGCAGCAGGAATGATGACGCTTTCAAAATCGGCAACTGTTTGGGCGTTTACCGCAAAACCCGATAGCATTACAAATGCTGCAAATGTGTAGATGTGTTTTTTCATTTTTGTTTTATGTTTATTATAATTGATGTTTCTATATAACGACCCGGTAAGGCGTAGTTTTGCAATGTTTGATAGTATACATTACCTAAATTTATAAACTTTAATGACCCTAATAAATCTAATTTTCTGAATTTTATTTGCTGTTGTATATAAATATTTTGAACTAGGTAAGGCTCCAACCAATCAGTATTATCAAGGTTTGTATAGCGTGCACCTATTTGTTGCAGTAAATAAACTAGGGAGGTATTTTTGTATTTAATTTCTGTCCACCAATTACATTTAAAGGGGGGAATGTAAATCATTTGTCGGCCTTTCAAACTTGGGCTAATATTTAAACTTTGAGTATATGTAGCTGCTAATTGACTTCTAATACCAATTTTTTTGCAGCGTGTAGTAATACTATAAACCAACTCCACTCCATTAATTTTAGTCTCTTTCAAATTGATTGGTTCGGGATAACTCGGACTGTTTAAATTAGTCCAAACAACACGATTGTAAATATGATTATAATAATACGTGATTTCAATATCATGCTTAAACAATTCACTACAATACTTATATACTAAACCAGCTTCCACTTGCTTGGTATTTTCAGGTTTGATATTAATATTTCCACCAGGCTGATAATAACGCTCATTAAAGGTGGGTAGCCTAAAACCCTTAGTAGCATTTGATTTCAATAGAATTATGTATCTATTTTTTTGTGAAAGTATATATTGTAATCCTACGAACGGAGAAAAGAACGGTTTTGAGTTAGAATAATACTGTTCACGAATATTAGCTGAAATTTGAAAGCGTTTTTTTAAATTCAATTTATAGCGAATCATCACCGCAGTGCGATTTTCAATTCGTTTGATATTATAATTCGTTTGCTCGCCTTTTATAAATTGATGTTCGAGAGCAAAAGAAAACTTATGCTCACTTTTGCCAGTCTTCATGATATTAAAAAAGTGCTCCGCTGTATTTTGCCATTGGGTAATATTGGTTTGCGAATGCTGATAATTTGCAGGTCTACCGTCGTAGGTTTCATTCTGATTGAGCAAGCCTGTTTTTATTTGGGTTATACCGCCATTGCTTTTAAAATCAAGGTGAATACCATTCACCATATTAAGTCCATCGCGTGTTCCCTGTATAATATCAATTCCGATAGGAGCTTGAATTTCTAAACGATAGGTATTATATAAACTTAATAATTTAAATGATAGATTCTTACTAAATTGATATAATACAGAGCCATTGAAAGTTCTTTTACTAGATTTTACACTTGGCATTTGCTCTAGCGGATTTCCCAACTTAAAAGGATTGATATATTTAAAATTGTTGTTATTCTCACGGTCGACTATACTTAAATTAAATACCAATTTGTCACTACCCATATTCGCACTAAACGCGTTAGTATACCCGCCAATAGTATTATAATTGCCTGAAAAATTTATTGCATCTTTCTTCTCATAATCCTGATCAATAAGAACTGAACCCCCAATAGCTCCGCTTCCAGCCGCTGTTGCATTACCTCCCGCAAGCATCGTTATCTTTTCATTTGAATTACTTGCAAGTCCTGACAAATCTGTGAGCCCCAAAGCAGGATTATTAAACTGAAAACCATTCCACAATACATTGGTATGCTCAGCACCTGTCCCTCTAAATGAGACTGTGGCTAAACCTCCGTTGCCATAATTTTTGATATAAGCCGTGCTGTTTAAGTTAATAATATCAGCAAGGTCCTTATAATTGTTTATATACTTTAAAGCCGAATCGGGGGTGGTTGTTTTAATTCCAGTTTCTGAAATTTTGTAATTCTTCGATAAAATATCAACTGCTGGAAATTGTTTGGCACTTGTTGAGTCGGTGGGTGTTTGAGCAACTATTTTATAGGAAAAAACCCACAATAATATACATACAGATATGAATCTGTTTGTGAATAGTATATAATAGTTTTTCTCCATTTGCTTTTGTTATAAAGCTACGGAAAAAATGAATGACAAATAATGGAGTTCCAAAATTCACCAAAACGCTTTTTACCCGAAAGCTTTGATAATACTAGTTTAGGCAGGTCTTCTGACTTCCCCCTTTTTTGTGGCCTTCCCATTCAGTAAAACTGAGCAGTGGCAATGGTTACAAAAAAATTCCTCCGTAGGATGGGGTTTTACAGCATCGGGAAATGTTCATGAATCTCACATGATTCCCTTTTAATCCTCATATTTTGTTAAACATGGTGGAACCGAAACCAATGCAAAAGTGCGAATACTTTAATTAAGTACAATATTTTTTTTATCAACAAGCAAAAGATATCCCGTCCCTAAAGAGCCTTCAGGTATTGGTTTGGTTCAACTACAGCCAAGCTATCGTCGCTAAAGGGACTTGTAAAAACTATTAAAGATTTTATGAATCCCGAAATGAACTATTCCTTTTCGACAACTAACAACACAAAATTAGAATTTTTTTTCAAATACACCGAAGTCCCGCAGTGACCTAATATAGGTAACTTATCATATATGACAACGACCTAAGTCCCTTTACGGACGGACTATAATACATGTGTATTCGAGATTCCAGATTCAAAATTACAAACAATAAAGAGTCGAGTATATATCTTTCAATTGATTAATTTGGATTAATATTGCAGCGTGATTTTAGAAGAAGAATACGAAGTGATAATAGCAGGAGCTGGGCCAGCAGGTGCTAGTGCATCTATGTTTTTATCACAAGCTGGGATTAAACATTTATTAATTGATAAAGCCGTGTTTCCTCGTGATAAAGTATGTGGTGATGCCCTTAGCGGAAAAGTTTTGAGCCACCTTAAACATGCAATTCCCGATGTGGCTGCACAATTTGCAAAAAACCAAAATGATTATTTGCCAAGCTACGGTGTTCGTTTTGTAGCACCCAATGGCAAGCAAGCCGATATTCCTTTTCTTCCAAACATCACCAAAGAATCTCCACCCCCAGGATTTATTTCCAAACGTATAGATTTCGACAACTACTTATATAATTATACAAATTCTGATTTTGCAAAAAGAATTACGGGCGAACTATTATATATAGAAAAGGAAAATGAGTTACTCAATTTGCAAATTAAAATTGAGGGAACTGCTTATCATACAAAAACTAAAATATTAATTGGAGCAGATGGCGAACGGGGCATCTCGCACAAATATGTGTCGGGCGGCAGCAAGCGTGATTTGGAAGCCTTCTCCGCAGGAATCCGTGCCTATTATACAGGCATTACGGGTTACCATGAAATGAACTATATAGAACTCCATTTCTTGCCTGAAATTTTGCCAGGATATTTTTGGATTTTTCCGATGTCAAATGGAGTTTCAAATATAGGTTTGGGTATACTGTCATCTGAAGTTTCGAAAAATAACCTCAATCTCAAAAAAATATTTAAGGATATATTATTATTGCCTCAATTCAAAGAACGATTTGCAAACGCAAAACCTGAATCTCCCATTCAAGGTTGGGGATTACCTCTCGGAAACAAACCTGTGAAACGCTCCACCGATTATGTAATTTTGACTGGCGATGCCGCTAGTTTAATTGATCCCTTTACGGGCGAAGGAATCGGAAATGCTATACTATCAGGACGTTACGCGGCCTATGCTGCGATAAAAGCTATAGCAGAAAAGAATTATAGTGAAACATTTTTTAAACGAAACTATGATACTGTTATCAAACAAAAAGTGGGGCACGAACTTAAAATTGGAAGCACTTTATTAAAACTTTGCAAGTATAAATTTCTTTTTAATTTTGTGGTGAACAAAGCCTCTCGCAACAAAGAATTCCGTAATACGATTTCCTGCATGTTTGCCAATATAGATTTACGTTCCAAGTTTGGAAATCCGATGTTTTATTTAAGGATGCTGTTTGGTTAGGACGATTGTCAGTCTGTCCGCAGCGGCGGACAACATGACAAACTACCTCCGCGTGATAATCGATAAACTCAGCATCACAAACTTTGCAATATTTTTCCTATTTTTGCCTAATAAATGTTTTATGAAAATCCAATCCATCTTTTCAGCAATATTGTTAACCTTTCTATCTTTCAAAGGTTTTGCAGGCCATACAGAATTAAAAAGTGCAGCTACTCACATAAAAATATATGATAGTATGACCAACTTTCTGCAAGGTGATGCCTATTCATACCTTGGTCAAACACTTTTTCTGAAACCTTTGAACGATGATTTGAAACAAAATGGTTATGACGGCTTTATTAAGGACTATCATATTGACAGTTATATTCCAGAAAACATATATTATAATGATGAGAATAATCACTCGAACTACGATCGGTTATTCGGCAAAAGATTTATTGTAATTGATGTCATAAAACCCATGTATGATAGTGCCAACTATGGCTCTGGAAGCGACTATGCATTTCAGTTGATCAATTTATCGAATAATGATACTTTGTACTATATATACCAAAGTGAGTATGAGCATACTTTCCATTTTATTGTTGAAGGCTATTGGCACAAACAAAAATCTTTGGCAGTAGGGAAAAAATTTATTTTTAGTGATACCTATGTAGGCACTTCGGTTGATTTGGTGAAGGGGACACTCATTGCAACAAAAATAGGCGATGTGTGGACTTGTGAAGACATCAAAATGGATGATATATATTATACTATGGCAGTAATATTAAAAAACAAGGAAGGTCAAAAAATAGCAACCGATGTGTTATCCACTTTAGGTCCTAATAGAAAAGGAAAATCTTATTATAAATGGGAAGCAGATAAATATACCCAAAAGTTCGGCAAGCCCATATTCGACAATATTTTAATGGGTAGAATAGCAATTGGTTACACTATGGAAATGTGTACGTTGGTAATGGGCAAGGCAATAGATATTAAAAGCTCATGGAAATTGAAAATACCAATCGAAGAATGGAAAATGGAAAATGGCCAAACGCTGCTTTTTGAAAACGGAATTTTGAAGAAAATTATATAACAATCTAAGTAATTAATGTCTAAACTTTATAGCATATCGGACGGGCATAAGTAAAATTTTAGTAGACGTCGAGCAGGCGTATTTGTGTGCAAGGTTGCAACAGGGAGAAAAACTGTTTGAGCTTTGCGAGTTTTTTTCTCGGGCAAAAATAGCATGCGTAGTAAGTCACTAAAATTTTACCAAACCCTAGCCTTTTTTTGTTACTTTTTTTTGGCAATGAAAAAAAAGTAAGAATATAATAATACGAAACTCACCAAACTGAAACAGGTATGTATAAAAATAAAACATATTTAAAAACACTTTGTCATCATATAAATAATCAATAAAAAACATGAATACTATACTCCACAAATCAAATACCCGTGGTCACGCAAACCACGGTTGGCTTGATGCCCACCATAGTTTTAGTTTTGCAAGTTATTACGATCCCACACGCATGCACTTTGGTGTATTGCGTGTACTCAATGACGACAATATTGCAGGAGGAATGGGATTTGGTATGCACCCGCATGATAATATGGAAATTATTACGATTCCTTTGGAAGGCGATTTGGAGCATCAAGATAATATGGGTAATAAAGAAGTAATTCGCCAAAATGATATACAAGTTATGAGTGCGGGAACTGGCGTGGTACACAGTGAGTATAATGCCAATAAAGACAAGCCTGTAAAGTTGTTTCAGATATGGTTATTCCCCAACAAAAAAAATGTAACGCCGCGTTACCAACAAGTCACTTTAAATGAAGCTGACCGAGTTAATAAATTACAACAAATACTTTCGCCCAATGCAGATGATGCGGGGGTTTGGATACATCAGGATGCGTGGTTCTATTTTAGCAAAATGGATGCGGGAAAATCTATTGACTATCATATCAAAAAAGAAGGAAACGGAATCTATATATTTGTAATATCAGGAAATTTAACTATTGAAGGCAATGTTCTCGAAACCCGCGATGGACTAGGCATTTCGGACGCAAATAAAATTAACATTATTGCTGATACAGATAGTGAAATTTTGGTGATGGAGGTGCCGATGGGGGTTTAATGCAGGCAATTTGAGATGCTGAAATAAATTCAACATGACGCTGACGCCTAATTGCATTGCCGTTGCGACGTCACCCTGTCGCGACCTATCAGTATTCAGGTTTTAATATACACAATCTTTGAGATGCTGAAACAAGTTCAGCATGACGGCATCAGGCCCCAAGCCCGATAGCTATCGGGACTATATCCTGAATCCCACATTATCTTTGCACCCAGTGAACACCCACATCCTAATTCTAGAAACCACAGCGGATATTTGCTCCGCGGCCATTTGCCGAGATGGAGAACTCGTATCATATACCTTTGAAGATGGGAAAAAACATTCTTCGGTAATTACTTTACTTATCGAAAAAGTTTGCCAAGAAGCCCATATACTTTTAAAAGATATACAAGCGGTCGCTCTCAATATGGGGCCAGGTTCTTATACAGGTTTGCGTGTGGGATTATCGGCAGCCAAAGGGATTTGTTATGCCAATGAGATTCCTTTGATTACTGTAAACGGTTTCGAAATATTATATCATTTGTTTGCGAAACAGCAGTCAGAAGTTAATTCATTGCTGATTCCATGCATCCACGCCCGTAAGGATGAGTTCTTTTTCACGGTTTTGGATAAAGATGGAAATGTGGTAGAATCCCCTAGTTACTTGCTGGCAAAGGATTTGGTTGATTATGCCCAAACAAATTTTGAAGGTTTTATTTTTTGTGGTGAAGACCGAGATTTATTCACGAAATTTGCAACCCAAAACGACAATTTTAAATACATACAAACAGAAAAGATAAATGCTAACCATTTGGCTCAAATCGTACATCAAAAATATATAAAAAATACATTTGCAGATTTGGCATACAGCGAACCACTATACATAAAAGAATTCCAAACCTATTAAAAAACTATTATAATACTTATGCAATTACTCGACGGCAAATTGGTATCGGAAACCATCAAATCAACATTGAAAACCGAAATAGAAGGATATATTTCTCAAGGCAAGCGTAAACCAAAATTAGTTGCGGTAATAGTGGGCGATAATGGTGCAAGCCAAACTTATGTTGCCTCCAAAGAGCGTAATAGCAAAGCTGTGGGCATGGAATCGGAAGCGATTCGTTTGGATGTTTCAACTACCGAAAATGAACTTCTGGAATTAATTGCGAAACTTAATAATGACGAAACTGTAGATGGTATGTTGGTGCAATTGCCTTTGCCAAAACATATAAATGCAAATAAAGTGACGGATGCAATTCTTCCGCACAAAGATGTGGATGGTTTCCATCCTTATAATACTGGACAAATGGTGAAAGGTGTTGATACTTTATTGCCTGCTACACCCTACGGTATTTTATTGATGCTCGAACATTATAATATACCAACAGTGGGAAAACACTGCGTGGTAATTGGTCGCAGTGATATTGTGGGCAAACCTATGGCAGTATTGATGAGTCGCAATGCTTATCCTGGCAATTGTACGGTAACAATGTGTCATAGCAAAACAGTGGATTTGAATTCATATACTTTGCAAGCTGATATATTAATTGTAGCATCGGGTATCCCAGAAATGGTAACAGGCGAAATGGTAAAATCCGGAGCAGTAGTAATTGATGTAGGAATAACCAGAATGGATGCCGATAACGAAAAAGGATATGTAATAAAAGGCGATGTACATTTTGACAGTGCCAAAGAAGTTGCTTCCTATATAACTCCGGTTCCTGGTGGCGTAGGACTCATGACCATTGCAGGTTTGCTGATGAATACTTTAAATGCATATAAGAAACATGTGGGGATAGAAGAAACAATTATGAATTATAAATGATAAATTATTAATGCCATTCGGTGGCTATCATACTAATAACTATATAAAGCATCATCAGATGACAACTCATTCATCACATATCATTTATTACTAAATTACGCTATACCAAGTCTGTTATTCAAATTCAATTAAAGAAATGTCATCTGGCGACAGCCCATTTATAATTCATCATTAATAATTTATCATTCCCATTAAATGCCAAATATAGTTTCCGTAGAAAAAATGACCAAGCGATATGGAGATCGCGTACTGTTTGAAGATATATTTTTCGGAATTGAGAAAGGTGAAAAAGTAGCCTTGATTGCTCAAAATGGAACCGGAAAAACTTCTTTACTAAATATCTTAGCAGGCATCGAAAGCCCTGATACGGGTGGTGTTGCCTTTAACAAAGATTATACAAGAGGGTACCTAACTCAAGACCCCAATGTGGAAAAATTTCACTTGATTAGTGATTATATATTTCATGATGATAATCCCATTCAAAAAGTTATCAAGGAATATGAAATAGCCATTGCACAAAATGATATGGATTTAATAGCAAAAGCCAGTAATGCAGTGGATGCTTTAAATGCTTGGGACTATGAAGTGCGTATCAAACAAATCATGTCCAACTTTCAAGTGCCAGGAATTGATACCGTTATAAGTACCTTGAGTGGTGGACAGAAAAAGCGTTTGGCACTTGCTGCATTGCTAATTGACCAGCCCGATTTTATTATATTAGATGAGCCTACCAACCATTTGGATTTGGAAATGATAGAATGGCTCGAAAATTATTTGACCCAACAAAATGTAACTGTATTATTGGTAACTCACGATAGATATTTCTTAGACAGGGTATGTAATAGAATATTCGAAATGGACCAGACCAAATTATATCAATATGATGGTGATTACGAATATTTTCTGGAGAAGAAAAACGAGCGAATGTTTAATGAATCGCGTGAGACCGATAAAGCAAAAAACTCCTATAGAACAGAACTTGAATGGATACGTAAGATGCCCAAAGCACGAGGCACCAAGTCGAAAAGTAGGATACAAGCATTTGATGACATAAAAGAAAAAGCATTACGCAAAAATAGCTACCAAGAACTAAAATTTGATTTGAAGATGAACCGCATCGGAGGCAAAATTTTGGAACTGAAAAATGTGCAAAAAAAATACGGAGATAAAACCATTCTTGCTGGATTTGATTATACATTTAAGCGTGGAGATAAGATTGGAATTGTAGGTAGAAATGGAGTAGGAAAATCAACTTTATTGAATATAATAACAGGAGCTGAAAAACCAGATTCTGGCAAACTTAATTTGGGTGAAACTATTATACTCGGCTATTTCAAACAAGATAATATAAAACTCCCAAATGATACAAGAGTAATAGATGCGATAAGAAATATTGCTGATATAATACCTACTTCAAATGGCAGCCACATTACAGCTTCGCAAATGCTCACGGCTTTTCATTTCCCGCCCGAAAGACAATATACTTATGTATCTAAGTTAAGTGGTGGCGAAAAACGCAGGCTGTTTTTGTTAACTATTATAATGACAAATCCAAACTTTTTAATATTAGATGAGCCTACAAACGATTTGGATTTATTAACACTAAATGCACTTGAAGAGTTTTTGCAGTACTTTGCAGGATGCCTGTTAATAGTGAGTCACGATAGATATTTCTTGGACAAATTGGTAGACCAATTATTTGTATTTGAAGGCGATGGAATTGTTACAAATTATAATGGTACCTATTCAGAATATAGAGAATATACCAAACTAAAAGAGAAGGAAACTATCTCCAGTAAAAAAAGTAATTCGCAACCACAAAATTCAATTTCTGAAACAAAAACAGAAATAAAATCTAATAAAAACAAACTAAGTTTTAAAGAAAAATTTGAGTTTGAAACACTCGAAAAAGAATTACCACAATTAGAAAAAGAAAAACAAGAACTTGAAGAAAAATTGAACCAAGGCAGTAGCAATCACGAAGACCTTTTGCAATGGGGTCAACGACTCGAATTTTTAACTAACGATATCGACAGTAAATCTTTGAGATGGTTAGAATTATCGGAAAGTACATAATATAGGAATAAGGAGTAAGGGCTCCGCTGCGGCGGACGGCGTCAGCTCCTTATTCCTTGCTCCGTATCCCTAAAATAAAAAACAATCCCGCCGCGGCGGGGTAAAATATAAAATAACATGCAGCCCGGAGACAAAGTAAAATTCTTAAACGAAAACCTTGATGGTATTATTACCCGCATCATTGATGATAAAACTATGGGCGTGGAAATATCAGATGGGTTTGAAATACCTGTATTAAGGAATGAAATTGTAGTAATAGGGCAAAATAAATTGAGCGGAGAAGTAGAGCATAAAATAGAAGATAAGTCCAATATTAAATTTAAAGACCCCGGGCTATTTGTATTGCTTGAACAACATGTAGGCAGTTATTATCAGATCAAAATTCTCAATCATTTTGAGCATGAAATTATTTTCGCTATATATAAAGAGAAAGATAAAGTATATAAATTATTGACCAAAGGGCAACTGCTATCTGGCAAGGCATTAAGTGTGGAACAGCTTGATTTTACTATGCCTGAGAAGTGGCCTGTATATCACTTTTATTTAATACCTTTGATGGGGCAAAGCAGCTTATTGCCTTTGGTAGCACAATATAAATTTAGTTACCGTGCAAAAGATTTGATGCACTACACCGAAGAAAATAGTAGACGCAGATATTCGATAAAACTATTGACCAAAGCTATTGAACCCGATTTAGATATTACAGACTTGGTAAAAAATTTCGATGCTGATATTATAGAGAAAGAAGCTACCATCGCATTAGAAAGACCGCAGGTAGAAGTAGATTTACATATAGAAAAAATAACAAAAAACTATATAGATATAACTCCTGAAGTAGCACTAGATATACAGTTCCGTGAGTTTGAAAATAATTTCGACAAGGCTATTAGTTTGGGTTATGATAGAATAACTTTTATACATGGGGTAGGAAACGGCACACTAAAATATATGATACGGAAACACTTAAGTCAGAACAAAAGCATCAAAAGTTTTAGAGATGCCCAGAAAGAAAAATTTGGCTATGGAGCAACAGAAGTGTTTTTAAAATAGTCCCAAGAGCAATGCCATTTATTATTCGCCTTTCGATGTGAGTTTGAACAATACATCATATTTTGCTTTAGCCATATAACCTTAGATTAATAACTACTATAATATAATATTCACCATCGACACTTAAATGCAATGAAACATATCAGTATATATATATTATTATTAATTATAGCAAGTAATAGTTTTGCTCAAAACCAACCTATCAAAGATTTAAAGTTTAACTTAAACGATGAAGGCACGCACTGGATGCAGTTTACCCTGTCCAACCAAACATGGCTCAGATATAACCAAAGTAATCGTGGTACAACTGTGGAAGGTGAAGCAAGGAAAGAAACCTTTGATATAGGTTTACGTAGAACCCGCTTGCAAATGTTTGGACAAGTGAGTGACAAAGTTTTTGTATACTTTCAATTCGGGCAAAACAATTTCAATTCGCAATATAATATAAATGCCAATAGAAAAAATGCAGTATTTTTTCACGATGCATTGTGCGAATATGCGGTGCTGCCTAAAAACAAATTAAAGTTGGGTGGTGGACTCACCATTGCAAATGGACTTTCCCGTTTTTCGCAACCTGGTATTAGCAATATCATGACTTTGGATGTTCCGGTTTTTGCTCAAGCAACTGTTGACCAGATAGATCAATTCTCCAGAAAACTAAGTGTGTATGCCCGTGGACAAATTGGAAAATTAGATTATAGAATTATACTATCTGACCCATTTCCTGTAACCTCAAATGGAGCCACTGCTCCAGTTATTGGCAAAAATGCAAGCTTTGCTACCACAGGGCAGCACAAGCAATATCAAGGATATTTTATATGGCAATTTAAAGATTATAAACCACACAATACTCCGTATATGGCAGGTACCTATTTGGGCACAAAAAATATATTTAATATTGCAGCAGGAGTTATATATCAGCCCAAAGCTTTGTGGCATAATCGGGATAGTACAATTGTATATGATAATATGATGTTGTGGTGCGTAGAAAGTTTTTTGGACAAGCCTTTGAACAAAGAAAAACATACTGCTATCAATGCTTATGTCGGATATTTTAATACAAATTATGGTAATAATTATTTGCGGTATAATGGCATTATGAATCCTGCAAATGGTTCAAGTTTAGGTAATACAATTGCGGTTTCATCTACAGGTTTTGGAAATGCGTATCCAATGTTTGGCACAGGCCAACAAGTATATGCACAAGTTGGTTACTTATTTCCAGTAAGTCAAAAAGATCCGTCACGTGGCCAATTGATGCCTTATGTATCGAGCACGGTGCAGCAGTTTCAGAGATTGAATTACCAGACTACCACCATATATGAAGCAGGAATAAATTGGTTTATCAATGGGCACAGATCAAAGATGACATTGAACTATCAGAGCAGACCAAGTTTTGTATTAGATGTGAATGGGAAACCAGTATCTGACCAAAGAAGAAGCTGCGTAGTATTACAATATCAGATTATGATATAATCTTTTTGCATTCGTATACAATATAACTAAAATACTACTGCTCTGATAAGCAGTATTTTGAGCAACTTTGGTATCTTAATGTCATAATCCCGATAATTTTTTTGGCATCTGTCTTGCTGTTGTTGTTTTGCAAAAAATTACTTCAATAGTCCGCTACTCCATTGCAAGGCGTACATAGTTTTAAAATATTTAGTCTTTGTCTCAATCAATTTCTCATAAACTTCTAGAACCTTATTCTCCCTACTATTAATAAGAAATAAAGAACTTTCTCCGTTAAAAAATCTCGATTCCTCTACCCGAACTAACTGCAAAGTATTATTATATATATTGTTTTGCAAAATAATTTGCTTCTTCAAATTTTCATACTCATTATAAAAACTTTGAATTTTTAATTTTATTGCGGTCCATTTCTGAATTTGAGATAAAGTAGTTTCTTTTATTTTTAACTTTGTTTTCTGATAGGCTCCTCTACCAAGGGACAACCGCAATGGCATTTCAATTTTTAAGCCGTACTGAAAGTTATTATCTAATAGTGGAAACAGCACATTTGTATTATATTGATAGCCTTTACCTAGTTGATTATATTTTACATCTAAGGTGGGTAGTAATTCTTGAAAATTAAGTTTTTTTTCTATAGCCAAAGTTCCCAATTTATAATCATACATTCTTAGATCGGGGTGCGATTTTTCCGCAAGGGTCAGCAGGTCTGTTAAAATAATATTATAATTGAGCATTGAAGGTTCATTATCCCAATCCTTTTGAGGAATTACACTTTCAGGTAAAATATAAATTTCATTATCTTTCGTCCAGAGGTATGCAGAAAGCTGCAATGCTGCATTTTGAAAAGCCACTTTGGTATTATTTTGCTGATACATAAATCCCTCTAATTGTGTTAAAGCTTCAAGGGTATCAATTGCTGCTCTTTCACCATTTCTAAAAGCTTTTTTAACTAGGTCAAATCTCTTCTGGTTATTCGCTACATTTTCACTTATTATAATATACATTTGATACATTTTCACCCATTGCCAGTATGCATCAATGGCATCCATCAATAAATTATTTACGATAGCTTGTTGCTCAACTTTGGCCATACCATTATACAATTTGGCTTGTTGCAAGGATGCTCTACGTTTGTCCATTAGAAGATTCTTCAATAGCGGTATTTTTACTCCCATATAATTGGTCAATCCATTGGTTTCGGAAGGATCGAACCTTCCACCTTGCAAATTTTCGATACCTGCATTGATTTCCACACCGTACCAAAGTGGAATTTTTATTTCAGTACTTCTAAAGTTATAATAATTCAGCCCATCGAAAGTTTTTTGCAGTGCCTGGTGACTTGCAATAGGATCGAATGGATTTCTTGCTATTAGTAAATCAGCACGGCTTTTTGAAATTAATATATCACTTTGTTTTACTACTGGGTGAAATCTGCGTACTATTTCCAATACTTGTTCGGAATTTAATACATTTAAAGTATCTTGGCTATTAGAGAATTTGCCCAGTAAAAGCAAAATAAAAATGAAACTAATTCTTGGTATCATATTTTTTCTCAGTTTTAATTTTATTATTGTAATAATAATCGGGCGGGAATCCATTAATATTTCGCCATACCTCATACCATATCGCAACATCTTTTAACAAAGCAATACATTGCACACCGGTACCAATTTTCAATTGCTCAGGCCATTTCCTGTCTAATGAATCCTCGGCTATTAATAGTCGGAACATCCCATTGCTACTAATAGTATTTTCTATTACTTTCACCCTACCACCAAAAGTACCATAACTTCCCTTAGGCCAACCGCTAAATACAATGGCTGGATAACCATCAAACATAAAGCGAACTCGCTGTCCTTCGCTTATTAGCGGTAAATCAGCAGGTCTAATAAACATTTCAACCGCATAATTCATCTTGTCAGGAACTATCATAGTAATACTTTCCCCTTCTTTTAAGATTTCTCCAATCCCGGTTTTGTTAGCTTGCACAATCTGACCGTCCTGGGGGGCAAGAATATAATACATGCTATTTCTTATAATATAATTACTAACGATGTTTTCTAACTTTGCTATTTCGCCATCACTAGTTGCTATATTACTTAATGTTTGAAACCTATCACCTTCAATTTTACTAATTTTCTCGATATATTCTTGTTCAATAGAATTGCGTTCTATAATAACATTTTTTACTTCCTGCTGTGTTTGAGACAATTTATTTTCAATCACAATTTTCTTTGAAACAGTATTTTGATATAACGCATTACGCTGCTGTAGTTGAGTTTGTGAGACTAAACCTTCTTCAAACATTTTTTCTTGCCTACTATATTGATCTTGGGCAAGTGCCACTTCATTATCAGTAGCAAATAATTCTGCACGCTCACCAGATAATTTATTTTCTAGTTGTAATATCTTATTATTTAATTGCTGCAATTTTAATTTTTTAGATGCGTTTAATGCATCAATTTGTGTACTTGCTGTGTTCATTTTGTTTTGATAAAAAGCGACACTCCCCTTTTTGGCATCAACTTGCTTTTGCGTTTGATTTACCAAATTGGGATCTAAATAGTCTTCCTTTATTTCTGAAAGTTGTAAAACAGTATCGCCTTTTTTTACGATATCTCCCTCCTTTATCCACCATTTCACTATTCGGCCTGGAATAGGTGAATGAATCTTCTGTGGCCTTTGATTTTGTAATAAAGCAGTAACAATTCCAGTGGCCTTTATATTTTGTGTCCACGGAAGAAAAAGTATGGCAGCAAATAAAAATGTTATTCCCCAAAACCAGTATTTGATTTTGCTTTTAACTTTAAATCTGTAGATCGCTTTCAAGGATCTTAGTGGTAAAGGATACTTATTCATTTCCATTTTAAATATTCCTTAATAAAGTTACTTCTCGATTATCAATTAGCATTTTATAGTCACATTTCTTTGCAAAACTTTCATCATTACTCGTAATGAATACTGTCGCATTTTTAGTGTGATGTAATATATAGTTAGTGATTCGATCCTTCATTCCAATTTCTAAACCAAGCCACGGTTCTTCCAGCAACAATAGAGGTGGCTTGTCGACCAAAGCCCTAAGTAGCAGAATTTTTTTAATCATAGATGAAGAAGGCCTCTTTCCCGCATTGTCAATTGCACAATCAAACCCAATTTGAAATAATTGCTTAAAAAAATCAATACCCAAATTATTCGCAACTTGCATAATAGACATATCAGTTACGCTTGCTCTACCCATACTAATATTTTCGAAAAGAGTACCTTTGAAAATATCTTCTTGTAATAAATATACACCCAATTGCTTTCTTAAGGATTCCAATTTGTACTGATGAATTGGTTTATTATCAATAAGCAACGCCCCTGAGAAATTACTATAATTGCCACTCAATATTTTAAGAAACGTAGTTTTACCAGCACCCTCAGCACCTGAAATACAAACGGTACTACCTTCAGGAACTAATATACTAAAGTCCCTAAATATGAGCTTCTGTTTGGGATATTCAAAACTAAAATTAATTAGTTCAACTCGTAATCCATTTTCTTGCCTACCCAGTATCGTGCTTCCCTCTTTTTCTAATACACTTTCCGTAACACTTGCCAACTTTTCTAAGCCTGTAATTACATCATAGATACTATCTAAACTTCCAATTAGTTTTTCAACAGCATTTATGATTGTTAATATTACTATTTCTGCAGCTATAAATTCACCAATATTGATTTGCTGATTAATTAAAAGATTAGTGCCTACTATAAGCATTGAAGCAGTGATCATCACTTTAAAAAAAACCAGTGCTCTATATTGCAACAATAACACTTTAAAATGAGCGGTTCTTGATAGTACATATTCATGAACATTTTCATCGGTCTTTTTTAAATTCATTTGTGACCCTTGACTAAATTTAAATGACTTTATTACCCTTCCCATTTCTTGCAACCAAGCAACAACCTCATACTTGTAACCACTCTCTTGCAAACTGGTTCTGATTCCTTTCTTTGCAGTGAGCCTCACCATCAAATATAGCACTGCCAGTAACAAAAATCCAAATAATATAAAGATGGAATGATATAATGACAATAAAATCAAACTGAAAATAATTTGAATACTCGCGGTAGGGATATCTAAAAGCAGTTTTGAAATTCCTTTCTGCACATTAATTGCTTCAAAAATTCGATTCACCTTTTCTGGCAAATAATAACTATCCAATTTTATGAGATCGAATCGTGGAATTTTTTCTGCAAAATCAAATGCGTAGCGTACAAATATATTTTGTTGAATCTTCTCTATAATCTTCATTTGATTTATTTGTAATATACCAACCAAAAGCACTCCCAAAACCACCAATAACGAAAGAACATAAATAGAAGTAACCATCGTTGCCCCCATTACAAAACCAATAATAGCTTGTATACCTACTGGTACAGTAAGCTGAAGCAGACCGCTTAATACTGAATAGTAGTATATAGACCATACCTCCTGCTTCTCTAGTTTAATTAGTTCCCACAATCTTTTAAACGGGTTCATATTCTTGCAAATTTAAAAATCAGGTGCAAAGATACAGATACTTTTATATTAATAGCAATACTATCATTTAAAAAAAATATTATTTTTTTTTTGATAGCAATACTTCAATTATTAGAATTAACCCTACTTTTGCAAAAAAATAATTTAATATGAAGTACAAGGTATCTTTCAAAGTAAACGAAGCTGTATATATTAAAGACCCTGAGCAAACTGAAGTAGGGGAAAAAATTGTCAAAAGTTCTATTGATTTGATTCACCTATTAGGCTTTGAAAATTTTACTTTTAAAAAATTAGCTGCTGAAATTGGAACAACGGAAGCTACTGTGTACCGCTATTTCGAAAATAAACACCGATTGCTATTGTATATTATAAGTTGGTACTGGAACTATATGGAGTTTTACCTTGAATTAAAGTTACAGAATGTTACAGACCCTAAAATGAAACTGAAATTAATTATTCAAACCTTGACAAACGAATTACCGGAAAGTTCTGCTGGTATGGAATACAATAAAGAGTATCTTAATCAAATATTAATTTCTGAAAGCACTAAAGTATTTTTGGTTAAGGAAGTAAATGAAATAAATAAAAGCGAAGTGTTCAAGCCATACAAGGATTTGTGTGCAAAAATTGCTGAATCCATCTCTCAATATAACCCCAAATACAAATATCCGAAATCACTAAGCAGTACCCTCATTGAAACTGCTCATTACCAGCAGTTTTTCTGTAATAACTTACCACGACTAACTGATATACAAACGAAGAATAAAGGCAATTTTACGGCTAATTTCCTTGATGATTTACTATTCAAAATACTGGGATGATTTAATACCGAAACTCAATATATAATAGTCAAAAAAAAGGGGGACTAATCCCCCCGCATCCCGATAATTATCGGGATTAAGCGGGGCTTTCGGGATGTAGTTCGGCATTACCATTCTAAAAATTAATATCTCCTGCCAAAGCTATTGTAACAGTTGAATAATCGTCCGTTTTATCTTTACCAATATAACAAACTTCCTTTTTGTCTTTGCTGCGATAGATAACAATCCCTCCTGCGACAGAAGTATTATGCATCGCCGGGTTTCCCAAAAGCACCCATTCATTTGGATACAATTGTTTCACTTGATCGAATGGTAAGAAATTAGTATCCATCATTGTAAATTTATGTGCAAATTTACTCAAGAATAATATTAGACCTCTTTCATAATCCAAATAAGAAAAGCCAAATTATAACGGACACTTTATTTTATTGTAGTATCGCTCGCCGCGAACTCCGATAACTATCGGGGCTTCCTTTTTACACAAAAA
>JAWXAU010000128.1 GCA_034439655.1 Bacteroidota bacterium
CTATGGATTAAACTAATCATACTAAGAATGAAATATACATTGCAATATAGATTCGATCAATTTTGTGTTGTTTTGAGATTAACAGCAAGCCCTATATAAACGTATTTTTTGCTAAATTATTATATTTGTTATTGTGATGCTGAAACATTCGCCGCGGAGAACAGCATGACACTGACGCCTGATTACGTTGCCGTTGCGACGCCCCACTGTCCTAACAGTTATCGTGGACAGCATGACGCAGTAAAATTCGTAATTCATTCCGCCTCGGCTGACGTCACTCGTAATTCTAATTTATTCATCATCCAGTCCCAAGTCCAAATTGGTATAAGCAGTTTGTAGTTCGGCAAGGCTATGACTGTCTTTTGCAAGCTTGGCTTTTTCTATTCCTGTTTTATATATTGCAAGAGCTTCATCTTTTAATTCTCGTCGAGCATATAGTTTTCCTAAATGATAATAAGTGGCCACGTAATCGGGGAAGTTTTGTAATAACATATTATAATACTTTAGGGCCTCATTGTCGTCGCCAATTTGTACAAATTCATTGGCCAGTGCATATATTACAAAGGTATCGTTTGGGGTGGCGGTATAAAACTCCAGTAATTTGTTGATTCGGTCGTTGCGTTCCATGTGTGCAAAGATGCAACAACTTTTGGAGAGTTTGGAACTCTCCAAAAGTTGTTGCATCGCAAACAGTCTGTGGAAAAAAGCACCCTCAGCCTAACTATATCCGTAACCTATCTTTGAACGCCCAATGAATATACCTAGCAAACTCGTAGAAGAAGCCGTTAATGAATTGTCCAAGTTCCCTGGTATTGGGAAGAAATCGGCCTTGCGGATGGTATTGCATTTATTGAAAAGCGATGCAGAAACTAGCGTAAAATTGGGCAAGGCCATTGTGAACATGCGTACCCAAATTTTGTTTTGTACCCAATGTGGTAATGTGTCCGACAAAGATGTGTGTGGCATTTGCAGCAGTGTGAATCGTGATAGAGAGAAAATTTGTGTGGTGGAAGATTTACGAGATATTATGGCCATTGAAAGCACTGGGCAGTTCAGTGGTTTGTATCATGTATTGGGCGGTGTGCTTTCTCCCATCGAAGGTATAGGCCCTAGCGATTTGAATATAGATAAATTAATGGAACGAATAAAAACAGAAGAGACCAAAGAACTCATCATGGCTCTTAGCCCCACGGTGGAAGGCGATAGTACCATGTTTTATCTCACCAAAAAACTACAGTCCCCCGCGGCGGACGCCATTAAAATTACAACTATATCCAGAGGAATTGCAATAGGAGGTTCATTGGAATATGCCGATGAAATTACTTTGGGGCGTTCTATTTTGAATAGAATTGGTTTGGAGGTTTAGTATAAAACTTTCCAAAAGTTAAGCCATCACCATTGTAGCAATAGTATCAAAAATTCCATAATTGCTTAGGTGATTAACCCATATTTGGCGGTTATCTAGCTGCATTTGTTTAAAATCGTCGGGGTGAATTTGGGAGTGAAAATCGGCCAGTATTTGGGGCATATATTTCATGTCTTTTTCTTCGACCCACACTGTATGTTTTTTCCAATCTATTATATTGTCGAAGGGAAGTATAGAATCTGTATTGATGAATAAGGGTATTCTTCCCATCATCATAGTTTCATAAAAACGGGTTGAAAAATTACCGCCACCTCTTATACAAACTATATAATCGGAATGCATTAAATTATCATAATACTCATCGGTGGTTTTTTTCCTTTCCGTTTCTGTATTTGCCCCTGCTCTATATGCGGTTCGTTTAATAAAATTAGTTTCAACTAGTTCCGAATTTTCTAAATAGGAAAGTGCTTTTTGTCTTCTCAATACAGGGGGATATAATACTTGTGGTTCCCAATGCTTCAAGTGTGTATAATACTTTATATTATTTACTGCGATATTAAATAAATGCCAAGCATTTGTAGGGGCATTTACTTTGGCTTGGCCACAAAAGCCCACCACTGCTTTTGTTCCTTTTTCTCTCACTGTAATATTCTCGGTATTATATTTTATTTTCAAATAATCATTTAAAAAAAAAGGGCAGGCAAATTGGTGCTTTAGTCTGCGGCTTTGGTAGCCACTTGCCCTAAATACATATATATCTTTAATGGTAGGTGTAACGCCAAAGTCGTATGCCAAATAACTAATCACCTTCTTATTTTTCGATTTACAATAATTGATAAAATCTTCTGCTAATTTTTTTTTGTGGTGGTCAATATAATAATTCCAAGCCATTGGCAACATAGCGAAATCTGCCTCATCAATATTGTCGGTATAGGTATATAAATTTACGAAAGGTCCAAATTTGGCAAGTCGTTCTTCTGGAGAATGCGTATTAAAAAAATTAGCTTTTAATATATCGAAAACATAAGCTTTGAATACAGTATCAAAATGCGATTTGTCTATATATACAATTGGTTTTTTATTGCCCATCAAGTAGGCAAAATTACAACATATACAGCGTTATCAAAATATTTTCTCAAATAGTTTATCAAAACACTAAGCTGACCACGTTAAAATAGACCGTAACTTGCTGCCGAAAAAAACGTATTATTGCTTTTTATTAAGTATGCGAACAAAACATTTACCTATTTTACTCAGCTTCTTACTAATTGCAACATTTGCCAAAGGTCAATTTGGCGACAAGGGAGAATTGCGTGGCAACTTAGCCGATTCAACTGCTGCAAAATATATTGAGCATGCAAGTGTAATGTTGCTTCGTCCCGCCGATTCGGTACTGCTCAAATTTGTCCGTTCCAATTCACTAGGAGCTTTTAGGTTCAAAAATTTGGATACAGGAAATTATTTGATTATTATTACCCACCCGACTTTTGCCGATTACACAGAAATTGTGAAAGTAGAAGCTGGCGATGTTACAAAGTTAAATACATATATGATACAAAAGACGGTAGCTCTAAAAGAGTTTATTTTTAAACAAAAGAAGGGAGCTATCGTATTTAAAGGGGATACGATAGAATATACGGCCGATAGTTTTAAAACCAAAGAGTTTGCAACCGTAGAGGATTTACTTAAAAAGCTACCAGGTATACAGGTGGACAAAAATGGGGTAATTACCGCCCATGGCGAAAAAGTAGATAAAGTATTGGTTGATGGGGAAGAATTTTTTAGTGATGACCCAACAGTGGCCACAAAAAATCTACAAGCAATTACGGTGGACAAGGTGCAAGTATATGATAAAGAAAATGCCCAGTCGCAGGCTACGGGCATTTCGGACGGAAAAAAAGAAAAGGTGCTGAACTTGAAACTAAAGGAAGAATATAAAAAGGGGATGTTTGGCAAAGTAAAAGCCAGTGGTGGTTTACCCAAATGGTACGAAAATGAAGCCATGATTAATGCCTTCAAATCCAAACGCAAATTATCGGGATATATTATACATTCCAATACCAACCGCAATAGCTTGGATTGGGAGGAGCAGCAGTCGTTCGGGTCCAATTCAAATGTATCATATAGTGATGATGGAAGTACTACCTTTTATTCAAACGGCTCAAGCCAGGAAATTAGCAATAATAACCAAGGCCAGCCCAGCAACCTATCCATGGGTGGTCATTTCTCCGACAAATTCAAAGGCGATAAACACCATTTGTCGCTTAATCTCACTTCTAATTCGCAAATTCGCAGAGGTGTTGCATCGAGCACTACCCGGCAACTTTTGGCAGATAGTAGCTTTTATAATGTGCAATCCGATTCATTTGTGTCAAAGGGAATTAAAAGCAATTTCGATTTATCGTATACCCTAAAACCCGATTCCTTCGCCACACTTACGATTACTGCCAATATGGGTACACTTATGTTAAGCAAAGTTGACTCGTTTGCTTCGGTTTCATTAAATGATGATGAGGTTTTTGTGAACCAGAGTATACGCAGTACTGCCGATGATCGGAATAAAAATTCTTACGGCGGAGGCCTAAATTATCAACGAAAATTTCGCAAAAAAGATAGACTATTGTATATAGTAGTGGGTTTGAATGGTTCTGCTGAAGCACAAACAGGGAAACTATTGTCTAAGAATATTTTGGGCCTTAAAAAAGACACATCTGCTATTGACCAAAAAAAGGACAATAACAAATGGCTTTCCAATGCAAGCTTCACATCAAGCTTTACAGAACCAATCACCAAGTATTTGAATTTACAAGTATCCTACAGTTATGTCAATAATCAAAATAGTAATACTAATAATTCATATAACTCCGATGGCGTTTCATATAACATATTAGATCCAAAGTATAGCAATGATTTTAAGTTTAATATTATAACACAATCTCCTGGTTTGACACTAAAATATAAACGCAAAAAATGGTCTTTAAATGCCGGGGCGAATTTGCAGGCAAACAATTATATCCGCACCAATCGTACTATTGATTCGACAGTACATTATAATTTTACAAATTTTCAGCGTATGGCAAGGTATGAATATAAGTTTTCCCAATTTAATGGTTTTAAGTTAAGTTATAATGGTTATACACAACAACCAAGCATTACCCAGATACAACCTTTGCAAAACAACTTGGATCCTTTCAATATACAAAAGGGCAATGAAAATCTAAAACCTCAAGTCACTAATACCTTTAGGATAGAATCGCATAGTTATAAAATGATTAATGACCGCAGTGCACATATTTCAATGGGATACAATAATACATATAATGCATTTACTTCTTTCGATGTAATAGATGAATTTGGGCAACGTATTTCTCAAACAATTAATGTTGCACGCGGTAATTATAGTTTTTGGTCTTGGATGTATTATGGTTTTAAATTAAAAAAGAGTGGGGTCAAACTTAAATTTAGTAGCAATCCCAGTGTAAATAATTATATAAATTATATAAACGGAATCAAAAATCAAACGCTGTCATCGTCCATTGATATATCACCAGGTTTAGATTATGAAAAGGAAGATAAGTATGAAGTATCTTTCGATTTTAATTTTGATTATAATTCATCTCGGTCTTCACTAAACCCTGATCGTAAAACCCAGTATTGGATTCAAAGCCACGATATCGAGCTTACAGTTTTCTTGCCACGCAAGTTGGAACTCACCACCGACTTCTCAGCAAATATCCGACAAAAGACTAGTGATTTTACCACCAATAACAATATGTTTATTTGGAACATGAGCGTCGAACGCAAGATGTTCAAAAAAGAAAATTTCAAATTGTCATTTATTGTACGTGATATACTGAACCAGAATACTGGATTTTCTCGTTCGGTAAGTAGCAATTATTTAACAGAGAGTCGCTATAATGTAATCAAGCGTTATTGGTTGGTCAGTATTTTGTGGAATTTCAATAAAACAGCGAAAGCACCTAATAATGGAGAAGTAGAAGATGCAAAATAAATTGTTTAAATATATATTCACCATCTGTATTTTTTGTTCAACAAATTATATAATTGCTCAAAAATTTATTAATACTGCAAGAGTAGAATATGAACGCAAAACCTATATAAAGAAAATACTGCAAGAGTCGGGCGATAATGATAATTCTGAATGGATGGCACGTCTTCCCGACTATAGAACAGAGTATTTCGATTTATATTTTTCAGGGAATAAATCAGTATATAAAACAGGAAAGGAAAGTGACCAGAAAATACCTGAATGGATGAGTGCCGGTATTATATCAACCGTATATACTAATACGGACAGCGGTACTTATTTTTCGCAGAAACAAATATATGATCAAAGCTATAATATTATAGATAGCTTACCACATATAGATTGGAAAATTACCGATGATACCAGAACTATTGCTGGTTACACATGCCGCAGGGCTACAGGCAGGGTTTGCGATTCATTGTTTGTAGTGGCATTTTATACCGAAGAAATATTATTGTCAGGAGGGCCAGAAACATTTAATGGCTTGCCCGGATTAATATTAGGTGTGGTAATTCCTCGCATGCACATGAGTTGGTATGCCACCAAGGTCGATTTCCCGGAAATAAAACCCGAGCAAACCACACCGCCTGCTACCAAAAAGGGAAAACAAATAAAGCTAAAAGCTATGCTGAAAGAGCTCAAAGAAAGCGTGAACGATTGGGGCAATTGGAAAAATACATTACTGTGGCAAGCTGCAATGTAGGTAGTTTAAACTATAAACTATAAAGTAGCTAGTATAAAGTATATAGACATTAAATATTTGCTCTTTATACTGGTGCCTTTATACTATTTTATACCTTGTCTCCAATTAATTTTTTAAGCCATTTTAACATCATGAACATGATAACAGTAGCGATACTCAATAGAACAAAATTTACCCAAAAGAAGTTTGCTTTATTATCATAGATATCCCACATACTAGCCAATACACCGCTTAATTTATTTCCCAAACTCGTAGCTAAAAACCAACCACCCATCATTAAAGCTGTGAGGCGTGGAGGCGATATTTTGGAAACCAAACTTAAACCCATCGGGCTCAGGAATAATTCACCTACTGTGATAACACCATAGCATCCTATAAGCCACCAAGGACTTGCCTTTACTGCTCCATTACTACATATATATATTGCTACCACCATTACCAAGGTGCTGAATGCGGATATCAGCAATCCCAATGCAATCTTCATGGGTGTGGAGGGTTCTCGACCTCGCCGCCTTAATAACATAAAGAAAGCAATTACCAAAGGGGTGAGCAATACTACCCAAAGGGGATTAATACTTTGAAATAATTCAGTATTATATAGTTTTACCACTTCGCCTTCTTTTGGTTTTTTATCAGGTGCTACATTTTTAAAATATATCGGGTAGCCAGGTTTTAATACTTGCTTGTTGTTTTCTTTAATAGCTTTAAATTTATCATCGAAGGCTGGAACATTCCTATAATAGAAAGTATCTTTTTCAGCAAGGTACATATTCTCTGCTGGGGCAGCAATTGCTGCTGGCATTTCACGGTCAGTATAATACTGTGCCCAGGTGGTTAGTGCAGTTCCATTTTGTTTGAATACTGCCCAAAACATCACACTTACTGCCATAATAGACAACAGTGCTAACAAGGGTTTTCTGTCGCCATCGTTTGCCCGTTTATATAAAGATATATAAAATATGATAATGGGAATAGTAGCTAAAATAAATGCATCGGTACTGTCGCTTCCAAATATATTTTCAGGTATAAACCATCCTATTAGTCCTGCAATAATAGCAGGTAGAAAAACTTGGGCAAGTATTGCATTCATGGACATGTCTTCTTTTTGTACAGGTTTTTTTACATCAGCATGTTTAAAATGTTTCATTCCAATAGCAAATACAATTAAACCAATGAACATCCCAATCCCTGCCGACATAAAGGCAGCACCCCAACCGTATTTATTACGCATAAAGGCAGCACACAAGTTGCATACACAAGCACCTATGTTGATGCCCATATAGAAAATATTAAAACCTGAATCTTTTAAGGATTTATAGTTTTCTTCGGAATACAAGTTGCCCAAAATGGTAGAAATATTGGGTTTAAAAAAACCATTTCCTATTATAATCATAATCAAAGAAGCATAAAACGACCAATCTGTGTGAATGGCCAAACCCATATATCCCAAGCCCATTAAAGTACCACCAATATATACTGATTTTATATAGCCAATTTTTCGGTCAGCTAATAATCCTCCAATAAATGGAGTGAGAAAAACCAAAGCTATAAAAGTACCATATATATCGGCAGCATGTTTGCGGTCGAAGCCCATGCCGCCCTTCTCAATGCTTTCCATCATAAACAATTGGAATATACCAATCATCAAGTAATAACCAAACCGTTCCCACATTTCTGCGAAGAATAAAAAAGGTAATGCTTTGGGGTGTTTCATCTAATAAGTTTTATAAGTGCAAAAGAATGGTTTAAATCTTGGAAAAACAATAAGCTCGCTAAATATTATATTTATACAAATTAAAACCAAGGGCGGTGATTTATTTTTTTCCCTCTTCTATTAAAGTAAGTAGTTTCAAATATGGGTTGATTTGCGGCTGTGATATCTAGTTGCACCAAATTAGTTTTTTTGTTACCATTTAGTAGAATTCTAACACCGTGCAGTATACTATTTTTGTAGGTATGGAATCCTGAAATATAACCATTCGAGAAACTCACACCTTCTGAGCATTGTTGGTTGTAAATCGAATAAAAGTAATAGCCATCAGGTATACATACATCGTAGCCTGTAGCATAGTTTCCATTATCCGTATCATATATTCTGCTTAGCACACCATTACTGTCCGTCTCATACATTTTCTGCATATTAATCCAATGCTTTGAAGTTTTTCCTGTGATATTCTTTCTGTGGGTAAATGAAAAAAAAGAATCCAAATTCTCTCCTTTACATAATACATGTTTCTTTAGATAACCTGCTTTGTGCATCAAATACATTTCGGGTGTTTTTATACCTGTATTATATACTTCTATTGAATCTAATTTATTATTGGTAAAATAATAAACAAACCCGTGCAATTTGGTATTCATGCGTCTCTCAATTTTATTTATTTGTCCTGATTTATTAAATAAAATAGTTACATTTTCAGAATCGGAAACATTATACTTTACAAATTCCAACCTCTTTCGTTGGCTGAAAGCGTAAGTTATTTGGCTTTGCATTTCCATGCTAAAACCACAAAACAATACAAACAAAATAAGTATCTTCAAGTTTCAAATAATTTAAGCAAATATATACGCAACTAATAAAATTTCGTGAATAAATTTCCGGGATTATACCTAATACTATACCGCATCCACCATCCTATTCACCGCACTCCATACCAAGTCCTGCTCGTAGCCACGAGAAATTCCATAGGCAACGAGTTTCATTTTTTTAGTGAGCGGGTTTTTTTCTTTAAGGAGATTATTTTTCTTGAATATAATATTATCAAGTGTTTGTACATAATCATCTTCTGGAACTTCCTTCATTGCTTTTTGTATACAATAAACAGAAATTTTGCGGGCCTTTAATTCCAAAGTAATTTTCACGCGGCCCCATTGTTTTTGGCGAAATTTACCCCCCGCATAAGCAATTGCAAAACGTTCTTCGTTCAAAAAATTTTCTTCTATAAGCCTTACTATAATATTATCCAAATCCAAACCCCTTGCACCAAGTTCGTATAATTTATTACGCACTTCACTGTGGCAACGCTCTTGGTAGGAGCAGTATCGGCGGGCTTTGTCGAGGTATTCTCTCATGCTAATTTGTTGCGAGTTGTGAATTGTGAGTTGCCAGATTTTTTGTGGCTGTATGTGTTCATGCTTGTGTGTCTCACCACTAACAACCCACAGCTTACAACTATATTACACGCCGAACTCTTCAGGTTTCGCTCTCCATTTGCGTAACACATTCAAACTATCTCATATGAGTTCGAGCTGCACCAAAATTTTCAGAACCTTTAAGCACCCTCAACCACTCTTCTGTCAAGTCCTGTGTTTTCGCCTGTCCATGCAAATAAGTAGCATCAAAAAAATATCTATCTATTTGTGTTTGCTCTAATTTTTTATATCCCACCTCTCTTGCCATTTCAGATAATAGTTCCAATTAGAAAGTTTTTTGGTTATTATAATGTTCACTTGTTGGAGAGAAACTATCATACAATTTTCTCCATTTTGTTGTTATTGTTTCATTATCCTCAAGCATGACATCTATTTGGTTTATGGCTTGCATATATTCTAGAGGTGGTGGGCTAGCCCGTGGGGTTCCCGTAAGTGTTAAGAATAATTTTGATTTTGCCTGTTTCTTGTCTTTCCATTTTTGGAAGCGATTGTTCAAAATAAACAATATAAATGGGACTAAGGTAATTGCTATAATTTCATACAATTGCCCATAAGTTTGCATATAATCTTTCATATATTTTAGAATTTAAGTTGTGCAAACATACACAAATTTTATTCATCTTTTGAACCATCCTTTTATGAATTGTTGCAAACAGGCGGAAATTTACTGACATTAAAAAATCCTCTTTCCTGTGAAATTATGTCACGGGGACAATTAAAACTGTTTATTTTTTTCTATTGGTTCCCCAAGTGCTTGGGTTTGCTTTGAATTCCAATATGGAATTCTTTTCCTCTTCAGTAATTGAACCTCTTTTGATAGAAACATCAAGTATGGTTTCTAGGTCGCAAAGACTATAAAAATTAACATTATTTTCAGCAAATTGATCTTTCGCAGCTTTAAAGTTGTATGTCATAATGCTCACTAACCCCAAAAGATTTAGATTGACGGCTCTTATTGCATTTATAGCAATAAGACTACTGCCGCCTGTTGAAATATGGTCTTCTATTAAAACAACTTTTTGCCCGTCTGTATAATCTCCCTCTACCTGTCTTTTAAGACCATGTTCTTTGGGTGCTTGTCTTGCATAAATAAATGGCAATTCCATTCTATCCGCTATAAGAACACCTAAAGGAATTCCGCCAGTAGCAACACCTGCGATTACCTCTACTTGCGGGAATTTTTCGCGTATCAAGTCAACGAAACAGGAAACAAGTTTGTTCCTAACTTCAACGTATGAATTCACACGCCTATTATCACAATAAATAGGAGACTCTATTCCTGATACCCATGTAAAAGGGTCTGACACTTTTAATTGAATAGAATCAATATCTAATAAAGTTTCCGCAACACTAATTGCGTCTTTTGATATTTTTGTAGATTCTTCCATAACTGCCATATCTAACATAGTAATTGCTTTAATTGGTGCTGCAAAGGTAGGGTATCTTGCTAAAACTACCATCTAGCCAACAACATTTTGCCCACACCCTGTTAATTATATAACCCTATTTTTTCATAGGGTTTATGATTTTGAGTATCAAAAAGTGGACAAAATGTAAGCGAACTAGTCTTGTTTTTGTCTCTTATTTTTAAAGTGCATACTGCAAACTTGCGTGCTATAAGTATACAAGCATCCACAATTTGTGAAATGTTTTTTGGCAATTGTGTTTGTTTGCACTTACTTTGCACTAGCTTACGCATGATAAAAGTTTATGTAAACGACTGCCCTTTGGCGATTGCCAGTCCTGCCGATTACCAATCGGCAAATACACAGGGACTTATTCGTGTGGAAAATAATCTGCCCGCATTGACCAAAGTAATTGAATGGATGCTAGCAGCCCCTTCTAAGGGTTATATAACTATAGCTGCCGATCCTCAACATACTTTCGAATTATTACAAACTGCCTGTCACCCAATTCATGCCGCAGGTGGTGTAGTATTTAACCACGAAGGCAAAATATTGATGATACGCCGCATGAACCGTTGGGATTTGCCCAAAGGGAAGGTAGACCCTGGCGAAACTTGGGATTTTACAGCCATCAGGGAGGTAAAAGAAGAGTGTGGTTTGTCGCAGTTGAAATTACAACAGCCTGTGGGTGAGACCTTGCATATATATATGCAAAAGGGAACAAAAATGCTGAAGACCACACATTGGTACCGTATGGAATGTGACGGGAACCCTATATTAATTCCCCAAACAGAAGAGCATATTACCGAAGCCAAATGGATGCATATTGACGACAAAACTCTGAAGGAATTAGATACTTATGAAACTATTCGCGGCCTACTGCAGATAGTTTTGAAAAACCATTTATAATACTTTTTCAATAATATCCCCGCCAAAATTATAGGGCAAAAATTCTAAACTTGATATAGGTTTGGTGATGATAAGTTTGGCCAATTTCCCTTTTGTAATAGTTCCTAAACTGTCTTGTAGTTCTAGTGCAAAAGCTGCATTAACTGTAGCGGCATTAATAGCTTCGGCTGGGGTCATTTTCATTTTGATGCAAGCTAAACTAATCACAAACGACATGCGGCCCGATGGGGAACTTCCAGGATTAAAATCACTTGCCAAACAAACTGCTGCACCGCCACCTATTAAGCCGCGGGCATTGGGATAAGGAATTCCTAAAAAGAAAGCTGTTGAGGGCAACAAGGTGCCGATAGTGCTACTATTTGCTAATAAAATAATTTCTTCCTCACTAGTATGCTCCAAGTGGTCAACAGAGAGTGCATTTTCAGCAACTGCGGCTTGCACCCCACCAGTTAGGCCCAATTCATTTCCATGGATTTTGCCTTTGAGACCGTATTGAGCCCCTGCACGCAATATTTGACAAGTTTGTGCCACATCAAAAAAACCGCGATCGCAAAATACATCTATATAATCGGCCAAATTATTTTCGGCAATCTGTGGCAGCATTTCATTGATTATAATATCGATATAAGCCTGCTGATTATTTTTAAATTCCATGGGGAACGCATGTGCACCAAGGAATGTGGCTTTAATAGGAATGGGAGAAACATTTTTGAGGCGTTTAATAACACGCAACATTTTAAGTTCACTTTCGGTGCTCAACCCATAACCACTTTTTATTTCTATGGCTCCTGTGCCTTGGTTCACACATAGTAGTAATCGTTCGAATGCTGAATGAAATAATTCTTCTTCACTAGCTTCAGTAACTCGTTTTGCTGAGTTTAATATTCCGCCACCGTTTGCTGCAATCTCTTCATAAGTCTGACCTTTGATGCGGGCTACAAATTCCTGCTCACGGCTTGTGGCATATACTATATGTGTATGCGAATCTACAAAACAGGGCAATACATGTCCACCTTGTGCATCAATATGAGGCAGCTCATTATATATATCGGGAAGTACTCCTTGTCCATACTCGGCAATTAATCCATCTTGCACGGCGAGCCATGAGTTGGCTAATTGAGGCAAATGAGAAAGCTCATCTCCACGTAAAGGCTTGGTGGGAGCTTGTTCCCATACTCCTACTAAGTTTTTAATATTGGTAATTGCAAAATCCTTCATCCCAAATAAGGTATATTATATTGGGGCAAAGGTTACTATTAAAGTTCAATATAACAAAGCTTGCTATTAATATTTAAGGGATCAAAATTATTGACGTGTTATTCTCCATTCGAATACCATTAATAAATAAAGCATTTCCATCTGCTCTTGCTCCATTTATTTGCGGAGCATCGAAACCCATACTCGCATTTTTGGCAGCAAAATTTATAATATAATTTAAGTTCCTTGTTCCTGCATTTTCAAAGAAACTTCTATATCGCCAACCTCCACAATTGGAACTACCTCCACACATTCTCATCAGGCTGCAAGCATTATTTTCTGCATGTTTCAAAGCTTGCTTATTAATAATACAACAAACACGAATTGCAGGCAAAAATTCCACACTGTCTTTTTCTGATTTTTTTGTTTGAGCATTTGCAGTAAATGCCAACAAATATATAAATATAATAATTGTATTTTTCATAGGTATATTATCTAATTCCTATTGTACCAAATGAATTATCATATAGTCTCACCCCATCAATAAATATAGCATTTCCATCTGCTGCAGCCCCATTTATAGAGGGTTCATCATAACCGATACTGGTATTTTTGGCTGCAAAATTTACCATATAATTCATGTTTCTGGTTCCAACACCTGGCATAAATCTGAAATATCTGGGATAAAAAATTGGGGAATAAGGAGGAGATAAATTTGCCACCTTAATATTTGATATGTTAAATGAATAGTTTGGTTTTAATGGAACTAATGGTTCAACATTATTGCTAGTTGAATCTCCACTTTTTGCATGGGCACCCACTGTTACCAAACATGCCAAGATAATAATTAAGCTTTTCATGATATTGTTATAACTATATAAAACTAAAAATGGTTGCACGGGTTTGTACAATAGCATATTTTTGAAACAAAATATATTATACCATGTCCATAGACCCCAGCATTTTTAAAAAAGAAATAAACAAAGGCAGCAATGTATGGATCGCCCCCAATGCTACTGTTTTCGGTCATGTTGCCATTGGCGATGATTGCACCATTTTATTTGGGGCAGTCATCCGAGCTGATAATGACCAAGTAAATATTGGTGCTCGCAGCAATATACAAGACAATGCAGTAGTGCATGTAGACCCAGAGTGTCCTGTAAACATAGGCCACGATTGTATCGTAGGGCATGGTGCCATCATACATGGAGCTTCACTTGGCAATCATGTATTGGTGGGGATGAATGCCACAGTATTGAATAAGGTTGTGGTGGGCGATTATTGTATTATAGGTGCAAATACACTCGTACCCGAAGGTATGCAAATACCCGAAGGTTCATTGGTGGTGGGCGTACCTGCACGAATTATTAAACAACTAAGTGAGGAGCAAAAAGAAGCAGTTCGCAAAAATGCCGATGCTTATGTGGAGTTGGGTAAAGTATATACCGAGAATTTTAGGTAAGAGGCATCTTATATTCATTCTGAAACAACTTTAGAGTGAACGCAGTGCATTATAAGATAGATAATGGTTAAGGAACCATAATATTGCTATCGGCTTTCTATTCTTCTATATATTCCTCATCTATTGCTCCGCGGGAAAACATCTCTGCTTTAAATTTTTTAGGCTTTACAACTTTAATGGGTGTAGGCGTATTTATGACCACGTGATAATTTTCGGGGTTTATTTCTTCCGTTGCTTTTATTTTCGACGATTTTTTATTTAAAACATCAAGGGGTTGTATATTTTTGCCATCAGGGTGCAAAAGGTTTTCACGTGTAATTTTAGAAACAGTTTTTCTTTGCAGGGTTGGAGATTTCAGTTCTGTTTTTATACCCGCATGATGATATATATCTTTCTTGGTAAGTACAGGGTGTGTGGGTTGATACAGTTTGTTGAACAAGCCGTTGCTACTAGCCTGGATAGCCTGAATAGTGCCAGCAACGCCAGCAAACAACATCAGCACAATAGCGGAGACAATAATGTTTTTCATGATAGTTTATTGATTAAAAGTTTTGATCCGCCGCGGCGGAATGATTTTGCTTTACGGTATATAATTAATTCTGCTATTAGCAAATTACCGACCACACTTATCCATAATGAAATTTCGTAGTTGTACGCATAGTCAACTCCTGCATAATAGAACAATATGTAATACCAATTCTTAAACTAAAATAGTTCTCCGCCTGTGGTGGATTTAGTTTTTAGAATGGTAATGCCGAACTACATCCCGAAAGCATTCGGGATTAGTCCCTTTCTTTTGGACTATTATATATTAAGTTTCGGTATAATATACTCGGAAGGTAACCGCAGTTAGAGCTATAGCGTAGGAACGAATCATCCAGGAACGGTGTGCTATAAATTTTCGAGCAACAGCCATTGTGAAACCTTTATACGTAGTTACAAACCAAGCTACTGCCATAAAGATAAAAAGTCCACGTTCGGCCATTTCACCTTTGGCAAAAAAACTCATATACAAACCCGATGGAGCTCCAATTAATAATACCACAAATACATAAATTTTGCTCGACAATACATGAATCTGGCTGCGTTTGCGAAGTATATAAGATGAGAATTGTATAATAGCAGTGAGTATACAAAAAATGCCTGCACCAATATGTATATAGAAACTTGTTTTCCAAATGGGGTCACTGTATAATAAAATTCGTTCGCGGATGAAAATAAAATGCGGGCTAAAATCGAAATAAGGTAGGGTGTTTTTTACCAATAGCAAACTAAAGGTGATTACAGGAGCCCAAAACAAAAGTTCGAGCAAGCCTTTCCAACTTCGTATAGCAGCAGCAATTCTAGAGTTCATGAGTTAGTTGTGAAAGCGTAAGTTAGATATAATTATTGTCTTGCGGCTGAATGTAAATGGATTTGAAAACGTAAACGCTGCGTGGTAAAAAAAGTTGCAGGCATTTTTTAAGTGTTTGAAAATGGAGCAATATTTTTTTAAATTGTGACATTTATCTTCGCAAGTGCGATAGCTATCTTACTTGCGAAGACAAACACAAAATTGCACTTGGTTAAACTTATTTTTAGTTTTTGCAGCTTAGTATTTATTCTCTTTCAAATATAATAATATGTTTTTCTTTTGAGTGCCAAAATTGGAAGATGTTATCGGAAGTATTTTAGCTATCTTCTTATTCTTAACTATGTACAAAGTATTCTCTACCAAGTTAAAACCATATTTAATTAGTAAGTCATTTAGTGGTTGTGAATATTTACTTTTATTCAAACTCGATGTATAGTTATCAATTTCACTGTTATAATTATCCGATACGATAAAGTAATTTTTATCAGAAAAATATTGCGTGATTAAATTTAAGCACTTTTCATTGCATGAACCGCAATTATTAGGTTTAAGGACAAATAAAAACAAAACCGAATCAACGTTTTTATGAAGCTGATCAATACAAAACCGAATTTGTATATTCTCATTCAAATCTGAAACAGAGTTTGATTCTTTAGAATCATTATTCTTGCAATTTTGTAGCAATAAAACTATAAATATTAAGATGAAAAACCTAATTATCGCCCTTGATTTTCTTGCCAATTTCAAGATAATTATCATTATTTAGATTAGTTGATAAGATACATTTATTATTTTTGTAATGTAAGACTCGAGTCTCTATTTTATTAAAACCATATCTGGCTAAATTGTTATTTACATCGTAAACGGTAGTTATATTTTTTATTGAGCTAACTATACTGTCCAGTTTACCATCGTAATGATTGCCAATTATTAGATATACATTGCTTACCGGTTTTGTTAGATTTGACAGAATAAAGTTATGCAAACGGGCACCACAAATCCAATCGCCACATGACCCAGGCTTATTTATGATTACCCACGAATTACTTTTATTTAACGTAACATTATTAATTTTTAAATAAGCCTCAGCATATTTAGAATCTTGCTTTATAGATTTGATACTACTACAAGAATATTCTAAAAGTAGTAGACTACTTATTAAAATTAATAACTTTAAATCTATATGTTTGATTATTGCCATAAGGGCTTGGTTGATTAAAATCTATATATACTTTACCATTGCTTGTAAATGATACGAAATCATTAAACCCTTTACCTAGTTCCATCTCGTATTCAATGTCCAAATCTTTGTTAAGAACCAACATATAAGCATTCCTTTCAGGATTTAAATTGTACAATCCTTCTTTATTTTTAACAGGCTGGCTGTCAAAATAAAACCTAATATAGCGATTAAATTTAGGTTCATATAGTAGATGAGAATAACTAGCAGAGATATTATTTTGGATAATGTATTCTTCCCAAAGTTTTGAAATTTGATGAAATTTATTTAATAGCAAGAATTGTTTTTGAGTATATACCGAATATATATCGTTTTTATCATGGAATGCAGATTTTATCCGTTTTTTCAAATATGTTTTTGTTTCTAAATCGAATACTGTAATTTCTTCACTATAGGGGTATGAAATATATAATTTATTATTTGCTATTGTGCCATATTGCGTTCCATCATTAAAACCCCACACAAAATCTTTACATTCATTTGGTATTGGAATAGGATATATTTCAACTTTATTGCTTACCGTATTAAAAATAAAAAACCATGTTGTATCCTCCCTATCATGTTCAACCTTTGGTTTATAATTTCGGACCTTACAACCAATTATATTTTCATTATACTTTTGAAGCATAAATTTATTATTATGAGCGGCTACCACAAATCTGCCTTGTAATGGATAAAATTTCTTTATTAGACCCTCAATATCATATTTGGTGCTTACTTTAAATGCATCGTTACAAATATATAAAGTATTTTTGAGAAGTAAAATTGAATCTGGATTATAATAAGAAAAAGTTGCGAATTCCTTTGATGAAAATGAATCATTTAATATATTGAAATTCTTATTGTAATTGGTATCATATTTATAAACACTCCAAATGCCTCTATAATTCTGAGTATTAAATGAATATTTCATAAAATCATTTTTTGTGTTTTGAAAAATAATAATGGCTGAATCTAACCCTTTAGCTATCTTTTGCAGTGATTTACATAATAAATGAACACCCAATGTAGAATCCATTGTGTAGGTAAATTCCTCAGTGCCTATAAATGTAGTATCAGACAACTTTAAAATAGAATGTGCCGATTTTATAGAATCTTTTTTACCAACACAGTTTGATAAAAGCAATAACGTAAAGAATAATAGTATATTATTTATATGCATCAACAAGATAATAAAATAGTGATTTAGAATCCTTTTATATATAAAGAAAAAGTTAGTTAGTTAAAAGTTTAACTAACTAACTTTATAATTCCTAACTTTAAAATTAGGGTAAACAAGGTTGAATGATACCACAGGAATGAGCTGCTATTAGAGATTCAGCATCTCCAGCTGGTCCAGGATGGCAGGTTTTTCCTTGTACGCTAAATGTAACCCAGCAATTATACCAGTCATAAGGTAGAGTATTACCGCCACCTCCCTTTTGGCCTAATCCTAACCAGTCAATTATTCTCTGCAGCCAGCCGCCTATGCATGGTTGTATGTTAGGAGGGTAATCGTTAATATTTTGAAAATCTGAAACCGTCCAGCCTTGTGTTGGGGGATCTGGATAAGGGGTTCCGCAATCTGTTTGTGAGTTTGATTTTAATTGACTTGAGCCACTAATGATAACAACGCATGTAATCATCAAATAGAATTTTAATTTTTTCATGTTTTATGTTTTATGTTTTAATGAATTGAAAAGCAAATGTAACATTACAATACAATACAATACAATACAATAGATGTGGATAACTTTAGTTTGATTGTTTAATTTTTCTATCCATAAACCACCATCATAAAATAACTTGTAGCAGCTATATATACAATTAAACGTGCCCTCGCAAGTTTAAGCGAAGCGAAACTTGTGAGCTCCATAGGATCTCAATTGTCAGTTAGGAAATAATAATGCCAATGCTTGCCCTACCATTTTGTTTATTGTTACATCTGCTTGTGTGCTAAATTGTTTTGTTACCCTATTGGCCAATATCGCATTTAAACTAATAGCTTGGTGGCCTAGCAAATTCGCCATCAAATATATTCCCGCAGTTTCCATTTCGAAATTGGTGATACGCTTTGAACCATATTTGTAGTTTTGCAAAAATTCCAACAATCCATTTCCCAAATCGCTAAGCTCTATCCTCACACTTCGTCCCTGTGGGCCATAAAAGCCGGGGCATGTGGCCGTAATTCCATTTGCAAAATGCGGACTGAACCTATTATATAATTCATCGGAGCACGGCACAAAATAGGTGGGGGTATTTTCAAAAATCTCGACCAATTTTTCTTTCAAATCTTCGTGAAATTTTTTGTGTTCGGACGAAAGCCCTATAGTTTTATAATAATTTGCCAAGCTGTCGAAGCCCACTGCGGCTCCGCTTACCAAAATGCTGTCAATTGAAATATCTGCATGTAGACTACCAGAGGTACCCAATCGGATAAACCGCAATTTCGTAATTTTTTCTTTTGGCTGCCGCGTTTCAAAATCAATATTAAATAAAGCATCTACCTCGTTCATCACTATATCAATATTATCAGTACCCATACCTGTGGAAAGTACTGATATTGCTTCATTTCCAAAAGTACCTGTATGGGTATGTAGTTCTCGGTTTCGGTGTTTAAAATGAATCTGATCAAAAAAAGCTGATACTTTGGGGACACGTTCAGGGTCTCCAACAAGTATAACAGTTTTGGCCAAATCATTGGGTTTTATACCCAGATGATAAATGCTCCCATTTGGGTTGATGATTAAATCGGTTTCGGAAATATAATTTCTCATTTGGGCAAATATATTTGTAACTGACTTACTTTTGTGGTGAAATTTGCAAACATTTAATAAAACAGAACATGGAAAACAAGAAAAAGAACATTATTTTAGTACCAACCGATTTCTCTGATGTGGCAGGACACGCACTCGACCACGCTATCGCAGTAGCCAAAACTTTCAACAACGAAATTGCCGTAATGCATGTAATAGAGGAGAGTGTATTGGGAAATATTTTCACTAAAAGCAGTTATGTTGAGATGGTGAAGGAAAGTATCCAAAACAAGCTAAATGGAATTGCACTTAAAATAGAAAGCATGGGTATTAAAGCCTATACCCATATCCGCACGGGCCGTATATATAAAACCATTGTAGAAACAGCCGATGAACTGGGCTGTGATTCTGTGATTATGGGAACCCACGGTGCCAGTGGAATTGAAAAAATAATTGGAAGTAACGCTGCAAGAGTAATCAATTATGCCAATGTGCCGGTTGTAGTTATCAAAGAAAAAACGAATAAACTCAATTATCAAAATATTGTGTTTCCCCTAGATTTAACTATTGAGTCCAAACAAAAAGTAGAATGGGCCATACATTTGGCCAAGTATTATAAATCGACCATACATATTGCTACTTTCAAAGCCAACGACGAGTTTTTAGCTAACCGTGTAAATGCACAATTGGTGCAAGTAGAAAAATTGTTCGATGAAGCGAATGTAAAATACACTTCCAAAATATTAGATGAATCTGGTAACTATGCAAAACAAACTCTGGATTACGCCGACGAGATTAATGCTGATTTGATTATGATTATGACACAACAAGAAAAGGGCGTATCGGAATTTTTCTTAGGAAGCTATGCTCAGCAAATAGTTAACAGGGCAAGCAGTTGCCCCGTAATGGCTATCAACCCTCGAGAAACAGCCTTTGTGGCAGACTATATGGCATAAGCTGAACTTTAAATAATATTATAATAATCGAACAAAAGCCTGTCAAAAAATATATAACCCTGCCAGGCTTTAATATGATGATAGAAACTAATCAATACAAACAAATAAAACGCGTTACCACCCATGTGCTGCAAGAAATGAAGCACCGTGGCGAAAAAATATCAATGCTTACGGCCTACGATTATACGTTTGCCAAGATATTGGACGATGCCATGATTGATATGATTTTGGTGGGCGATTCTGCATCGAATGTAATGGCAGGGCACACTACTACATTGCCTATCACACTTGAGCAAATGATATATCATACAGCCTCGGTAACGCGAGCAGTTACTAGAGCTTTGGTAGTGGCCGATATGCCTTTTGGTTCTTATCAAGGCAATTCGAAAGAAGCATTGAACACAGCCATCAGGTTAATGAAGGAAGCGGCTGCACATGCGGTAAAGATGGAAGGTGGAATGGAAATTATAGATTCCGTGAAAAGGGTTTTATCTGCGGGCGTTCCTGTAATGGGGCATTTGGGACTTACGCCACAATCTATATATAAATTTGGAACATTTGAAGTAAGGGCCAAAGAAGAAATGGAGGCCAAAAAATTAATTGAAGACGCCCACTTACTGCAAGAAGCAGGATGTTTTGCCATAGTGCTCGAAAAAATTCCTGCCAAACTTGCCACACAAGTAGCAGCGGAGTTAAGCATACCAATTATAGGCATTGGTGCAGGTGGAGGTGTGGACGGGCAAGTACTGGTATTGCACGATTTGTTAGGGCTAACAAAAGAATTCAGTCCGCGTTTTTTGCGTAGGTATATGAATTTGTATGATGATGTAAAAACCAATGTGCAGCGTTATATAGAAGATATCAAACTGAAAGATTTTCCCAACAATAAGGAACAGTATTAAGCTTAATCGCAATCTTGAATATATTTTAGTTTAAAATATATTTGCATAGCATGGTTTTTGACTAAGTGAAGAAATGATGAAGAAAGTTTTTGGCATTGTTATATTATATATTGGATTCTCAAGTTTTAGCTTCGGGCAGCTAACACCAATATCTTCTAATCCAGAATTAAAAAAACTAGTGCTTGCAGGTTTGGACAAAATGTACAATTTCAAATTCAAAGAAGCAGAACTAGTATATAAACAAGTAAAAGCTAAACTGCCTGGCCACCCAATATATTATATGCTGATGGCCATGAACATGGATTGGCAATGGGAGCCTGAACTTACCAATGATACTTTGGTAAGAAAAATGAAAGGGTTTTTGAACCACACTGTTGAAATGTGTGAAGATATGCTGAACGTGCAGAAAAAAGACGATGCTGAAATCATGTTTATATATTTTACTGCGGAAGGTTTTTTGGCGAGGGTAAACTCCATGCAGGGTGATTTTATGAGTGCCGTAAAAAACTCCACCAATGCTTACAGATATGTAAAAAAGGGGTTTACACTGAAAGAAAAATTCAGTGATTTTTATTTTTCTACAGGCATGTATAATTATTATAGGGAACGTTATCCTGAACTCCATCCCATTATCAAACCATTTGCAAAGCTGATGGATGCGGGTAATGCCCTTGAAGGTATCGAACAATTGAAAGGTTCTTATAAATCGTCACTATTCAGCAAAATGGAATCGGCCAATTATTTGGTAAATATATTTTTTAAATATGAGGGTAAGCCTGCCGAAATATTAAGTATTATAGAAGAGGTAGTAAAAAAATATCCCGATAATTTATTTTTTGTTTATAAATATGCTGAAGGATTATTGCAGACAAACCAAACAGAAAAGGCATTACCCTATATAGAAAAACTCACAGCAAGTAATTGGGCTTATTATAAATGTGCAGGAAATATTATGCAAGCTTGGTATTATCTAAATAATAGTAAAGCCACAGAGGCGGCAATTAGCATGGCTCTTGCTGATGTATCATATAAAAAAATGTATAAAGTAAATGATAACCTGCATGGCTATTATTATATAGTAAAAGGCAAACTAGCACAAGCCGAGGGCAAAAACCCGGAAGCTAAAAAATATTATAATACTGCGGCCAACAAAGCGGAGTATCCCAGCACGATGGCTGAGGCTAAAAAACTAGCTGCGGGATTATAATATAAATCGCGATTACAAGGAGCCGTACCTTTTGTTAATAGATTCTGAAACGTTCGCCGCGGCGAACAGAATGACGTGGTGGCTCTAATCAACCCCTAACCACAGCACCTAAATCATCAGCAAACTTTTGTGAGATTTTTTGCATCGCCTTGTCTATGGTGGCATCGTCCAGTGTTTTTTCTTCGTCGCAAAGGTAGAAACTGAGGGCATACGATTTCTTGCCTTCACCGAGTTTTGCATCGTGATATATATCGAAGAGTTCTACTTTTTTCAGTAGTTTCTTATTCGTTTGTAAGGCAATATTTTCAAGTTGCCCAAAAGTGATTTGCTCATCTAATAGCAAGGATAAATCTCTTTTAACTTCAGGGAATTTGCTTACTGGTTTATATACAAATATTTGCTTTTTGTGCAAGTCCAGTAGTGCATCCCAATTTAGCTGGGCGTAGGTAACGGAATCATCAATATCAAACTTTTTTAATTCTGCTGCTTTTGCATAACCTATTATAGCAAGTTCTGTATTATTATATACAATTGCCACCGCATCGTCGAGCAAGGGGTGCTCTATTTTATTTGTTTGTGTATCTGTAATACCTAGTGCTTGCATGATAAGTTCCGCATGACTTTTTAAGTGATAATAACCGGAGTCTTGGTGGTTTTTTTGCCAGCCTTCTATTATATAATTACCTGTTAATGCCAAGGAAAGAATAACTGTTTCTTCAAAGCCATTTGCTCCGTGGGCATATATTTTCCCAAATTCGAACAAACGTAAATCGGGTTGTTTGCGATTTCGGTTATATGATATACTTTGCAATGCCCCATGCAATAAATGATTACGCAAAGTATTTAATTCGTTGCTTAATGGATTTTGTAAATGTATAGGTTTTACATCGGCGAGTGACCATTCTGCAGCCACCAAGGAGTTGTTCATCATCTCGCTGAAACCTTGGGAGCAAAGCATATTGGCAATTTTATTTTGCTTGGCAAAAATATGTTCGTAAGGGTCTGTTTGCATCGCAATTTTCATCTGCTCAGGAAACTCAATATTATTAAGTCCGTATATACGCAATACTTCTTCTGTTATATCTGCAGGGCGTGTCACTTCTTGTCGGTAGCTGGGAATTCGTAGCGTAACTATATCAGCTTCTTGTTTGATGATATTGAAATCAAGTTTAATTAGAACATCTAGTATCGTTTTATTTTCTAAATTTTTTCCTATAAGTTTGCGTGCTTTATCCATATCATAATCTATTTGCAAAGGCACAAAAGGATGCGGGTGTTGATCGATAGCTTGATGCATATTTCCACCTGCAGTTTCTATAATAAGATTTGCCAAACGATGCAATGCTTGTAGCGGCAATAAGGGATCTGTACCACGTTCGAAACGGAAAGAAGAATCTGTACTAATCGTATGTGCTTTGGCTGTCTTACGCACCACCACAGGGTCGAAGCAGGCACTCTCTAAAAATATATTTGTTGTTTCTGAACTTACGCCACTGTGCAATCCACCAGAAACTCCAGCAAGAGCCATTGGCTTTTCGTTATCAGTTATTAATAATTCATGACCTTGTAGTTTGCGTTCAGTGCCATCCAAAGTATATAATACTTCACTAGCGTTTGCTTGGCGAACTATAATAGTTTTTCCAGCAATTTTATCTGCATCAAAAGCGTGGGTAGGTTGCCCTAATTCATGCATGACATAATTGGTACAATCTACTATATTATTAATAGGTTTTAAACCTATCGTCAGTAGGCGGTTTCTTAACCAAGCAGGTGATTCTTTAATTTGAATCCCACTAATATACATCCCACAATAACGTCGACATAAATCAGCATTTTCTATTTGTATTTGAAAATTTGATGCGGGAAGATTTGCAGGAATTTCAAAACTTGGATATATGGTATCGGTTCCGGTCACGGCTTTCACATCGCGGGCTACACCCACGTGCGATGCGGCATCTCCACGATTGGCTGTAAGTCCAATTTCTATAGTATAATCATTATATACGCCATAATACTCGGCAAGAGGCATTCCTATTTTTGTGTCGGCAGGTAATACTATAATACCATCATGACTTTGGCCCATACCTATTTCGTCGTCGGCACACAGCATACCTTCGGATGCTTCGCCACGTATTTTACTTTTTTGAATGGTAAAAGGTTCACCATTTGTAGGAAATAATTTTGCTCCTACGGTGGCAACAATTACCTTTTGACCTTGGGCAACATTGGGGGCACCACATACTATAAGTAAAGGATTTTCTTGTCCGATATCAACAGTGGTGAGTCTTAATCTATCGGCATTGGGATGTTGGGTACAAGTGAGAACTTCGCCAACTACTAATCCCTGCAAGCCACCTGGCAACGAGCAATAATCATCAACCGACTCCACCTCCAAACCTGTATTGGTCAGAATTTCGGACAATTGTTCAGGAGAATTCTTTGTATTGATAAGGCTTTGCAGCCAATGGTAACTAATTTTCATTTACCTGCAAAGTAATATAGGAAATGGGAGATTAACAAAAGTTCAAAAACACCGAGATAGCGGGCCTCGTTAATCCCGAACGAGATTGCCACGCGGAAGCCGCTCGCAATGACGTTTTTTAGCATACTTTTGCAGCATTATTATATAAAACATCATGGAAACAAAAGACAGCAATGGAAACATACTTCAGAATGGAGACTCCGTGCATTTGGTAAAAGATTTAAAAGTGAAAGGTTCTTCAACCGTTTTAAAAAGAGGGGTAAAAATAAAAAATATTAAACTTACCGACGACCCTGATGAAATTGATTGTAAAATTGAGGGGAGTGCAATTGTGCTCAAAACTGAGTTTGTGAAAAAGATATAGTGAGTCCTGTCAGGTGTTTTCATCTGACTGCACCTTGCAGCACAGCGATGAATAAAATATATATCATACTATTTGCAATACTATTTGGTTGTAAAAATGATACAACTATTTCCCAAAAAAATGCAGAAAATAATTATTATAAAAATTGTGGTATAGAAGGTAGTGCAAAAGACGAAAGTCTGAAGTCTTTGAACCGACTAAAGAACCGCTTTAGTTCGCCTACTGACAAGGATATCAATACAGAAATTACCTTAGATAAAATACTGCAAGCAGGTGATGACTATAATAGATGGAATACTTCGCAAGCCGCTAAAATAAAAGGATATATTATAGAAGTAAAAAAGGGAGGTGTGGAAACTTGCAATTGCAAAATGAAAGAAGAAATTGATAGAGATACCCATATAGAAATAGTGCTCGACGCTATGAGTGAATCTAAAACCAAAAGAATGGTAATAGAGGTTACGCCGAGAATAAGAAAACTAATGGAAGGCAAAGGAATTAATTGGAGTACCCGCAGTTTGCGAGATCAATTTTTAGGAAGATGGGTGAATATAACAGGTTGGATGTTATTCGATAAAGAACATGCCGATGAAGCAGAAAACACCAAGCCGGGAAGAGAAAGAAATTGGAGAGCAAGTGCTTGGGAAATACATCCTGTTACAGGTATTGAGGTGGTGGGGAGATAGCCATTCTATTATAATACCAATTCTTAAACTAAAATAGTTCTCCGCCTGTGTCGGATTTAGTTTTTAGAATGGTAATACCGAACTACATCCCGAAAGCCCCGCTTAATCCCGATAATTATCGGGATGCGGGGGGATTAGTCCCTTTCTTTTGGACTATTATATA
>JAWXAU010000129.1 GCA_034439655.1 Bacteroidota bacterium
GAATTATTGCTGAAAAATATAGGAACAGAAGAAAGAAATATAACCTGAGACTTAATCTGATTGCTGGACTTTACAATTTTCAATTATGAAAGAGGTCTATTGAGTTTCGGTATATTATTATAAAAGGAAGGGTTAAGTATATTGTAGTTCGGTATCACAATTCTTTTAGTAGGAATTGCATTTAATCGCGAAATGGGTTTACCAGATAATTGAAAATAATAACATCATGAATTTTTATCACTTGCCATCAGTATTTTTGCAGTTATAGAAACACGCTTTTATAATTTGTCGGGCGTTAATAATCTTATACTATGAAGATATTATTTGCAATACAAGCCACAGGGAATGGTCATTTGAGCAGAGCCCGCGAAGTAATTCCATACTTGGAGCAGCATGGTGACTTAGACATTATGGTAAGTGGTTCCGATGCAGAAGTTAGTGTGCCGTATCCTATAAAATTTCGTAAGCATGGCTTGGGTTTTACCTTTGGTGGCAAAGGCGGTGTAAATTATTGGAGTACTTTAAAAAAATTAAAACCCTTACGTTTGTTACGAGACATCCGCTCGTTCCCTATTGAGAAGTACGATGTGGTTATTAATGATTATGAAGCCATAACTGCATGGGCTTGTCAAATGAAAGACAAACCTTGTATTGCCCTTAGTCATCAATCTAGTTTTAGTAGCAGGCTTATGCCAAGGCCAACCAAAAGAGATTTAGCTGTAGAGCTCTTATTGAAATATTATGCACCATTTACAGGAGCGGTGGCTCTCCATTTTGGCAATTATGATAATTTTGTACATACACCTATTATCAGAAGTGAGATTAGGCAGTTGGAGTCAATTGACAAAGGACACTGCACGGTATATCTACCTGCATTTCACGACAAATTATTATTACCCATTTTAAAAAGTATAAAAGACGTAGAATGGCATGTTTTTACAAAGCATAGCAAGCAACCTTATACCAGTGGGAACGTAAAAGTAAAACCAATCAATAATGACGCTTATATAACAAGTTTGGCGACCTGCACGGGGCTTGTTTCTGGGGGTGGGTTTGAAGGGCCAGCGGAAGCAATGTTTTTAGGGAAGAAATTATTTGTGATACCTCAAAAAGGACAATATGAGCAGCAATGCAACGCCGCGGCCTTGCACTTGATGGGTGTTCCTGTGGTTAGTCAAATGGGGCCTGGCTTTGCAACTACCTTATCCAATTGGCTCAACCGCAGCAAACCAATCGAGGTAAATTATCCCGACCAAACAGAGATGCTGGTAGCCAAGGCTGTTCAAATGGCATTAGATGGTGCGAATAGTAACAATGGCAATGGATACATGTCAGCACAATCAAGTATATAGTTACGAGCAAAACGATGGCCTAGGTTGCTTAAGTCCTTAGTGTTTAGTCTTTATGCAATGCATTAAATTTAGTTTAGACCGAAACCTAATGTATAATAGTCCTGCATATTGTTGAGCGAAACCTTATGGCGTAGTGCAAACCTTAAACTGACTGCAATAAATGAAATATAGAGACATTCCACTTTTTGGGTTTAAATTGTTGAGCAAGTATGCAGCATTTGTCTATGAAATAAAATCATGCGAAGAAATAAGCATTTATAAAACAATACCAAATGGTAAAATAGGACTGTCGATAACAACTGACGGTACTGCATCTATTAAAAGAGAAAGCAACTGGTTTCCAATTCCACCAACAACAATTTATGGGCTTACAAAAGAAACGCAAGAAATAAAACTTAGTAAACAATTCGGAGAAATTGCCATCGGCTTTGAGCCATGCTTTCTTCAATTATTTATTCCCGAAAACATGTCACATTTAACAGGGGGTAAAACTGTTGATTTACAAAATTTATTTGACAAATTTGAAGTAGAAAAATTGATAGAATTAATTCAATCAGCGAATACCGATTCTCAACTTCTATTAGCTATTGAGACATTTCTATCAAAACAACTCAACCTTAAAAAAACGAATGAAAAATTAATTACAGCACTTGAATTAATTACAGAATTAAGTATTTATGAGGTTGATGAAATCGCTAACAGAATAAATGTTTCAACTAGTACTTTGAGAAATTTATTCAATGAATATATAGGTGTGCCTCCGAAAGATTTTATTAGGATAACAAGGATTAATAAGGCAATGCATCATCAAGTAAATTCTGAAAATAATCTGACTGATTTAAGTTACACTCTTGGCTATTTTGACCAAGCACATTTTATTCATGACTTTAAAAATGTGTTAGGCATTTCTCCGAAACAATATTTTAAGAATACGGCTCTCACTTTTGATTTTTACAATTTTGGAAGGTGGCAGAAAGATAATTTTGCCACTTAAAAAAATCAAAAATGAAAAAATCATTGCTACTTTCTGCCCTTTTTTTGCTCTTGTTTGTTTTTGCAAATTCTGCTAAGGCACAAAATGATTCCAAAGAAAAGTATCTAAAATCTCTCAATATTTTTATTGACGGATACAACAAACAGGATTATTCCCTTGTAAAAAAACCGTTTAGTGGTTTAGTAAAAATGTTACTTCACAAAGGCGAATTAAAATTGAATTTAGAAGCGAGATATAAGGAGTATGGGAAAATAATCAGAGCAGAAAATATTTACCCATCGGAAGGGGTATTGATTTTACCAGTCATTTATGAAAAAGATACAACTGGAATAGAATATCTGTCTTTGTTTTTCACAAAGAAAAGAAAAATTCAAGGGTTCTATTTTTCTTATGACAATATCGTTTATCCAAAAATTACTGACAGCACAACTATTAAGGATATTACAAACCCCTACCTTTCTTTTAAACATCATAAGGATATTGACGTAAGTTTAGTAGTCGGTGTTTATGAAAATGGCAAAGAAACTATTTTTTGCTACGGTGAAACCGCAAAAGGCAGCGGCATAAAACCAGATAGCAATACGCTATTTCAAATAGGCTCTATTACAAAAGTATTTACTGGAATTTTGTTAGCTAACTGCATTAATCAAAACATTGTTGATGCATCATCCTTACTTTACAAATTTTTACCAGACAGTGTTCCACCACTTACCTACAGAGGGAAAGAAATAACTCTTTTAGATTTGGCAACACATACTTCTGCTTTGCCTGGTGAACCAAATAATTTGTATTTACCAAACACAAATAAATATAATCCATTTGCAAGTTATCAAGAAGCTGATTTATTGACTTACTTAAAGCACTTAGAGCTAACTCGTCCAGTTGGCAAAACATACGAATACTCCAATACGGGTTATGGTTTGCTTGGCTACATCTTAGCAAAGCAAAGAAAAACGAGTTACGATGAGTTATTAGTAAAAGAAATTTGCAACAAATTAAATATGAATAACACAAGAACAATTTTGAACGAAGAACAGAACAAAAGAAAAGTGGTTGGATATTTTCAAGGCAAGCAAACGCCAGATTTTACTTTCACACCTACTTTTGTTGGTGTAGGTTCTATTTATTCTGATGTGGCAGATATGTTTAAATTTATAAAGGCTAATTTGAAACCCGAGCAAACAGCTATTGCAAAAGATATAATGCTTGCACAACAACCGCATCAAATTGACAAAACAATAACAATGGGAATGCCTTGGGACATTGATTCATTGACCCGTTATAAAGTGAATGTTTTAGGATATAGCGGCAATACAGCAGGAGCAAGTAGTGTTATTAAAATAGTAAAAGAAAAAAATATTGGTGTAGTTGTTTTATCAAATTCAAATGTGCCCGTTGATGATATTGGACTCCTGGTTCTAAAACTTTTATTGAAGAATCAAATGCCAGAATAAGGTGGTATATTTTATTTAGTAGTGAGACCTCAATATTTCAAAAAATTACAACGCATTTGCAAACACAGCCATCAGTGCCAAAGTAAACCTTCACCATCAGACGGTTGAATGTAATACCAATTCTTAAACTAAAATAGTTCTCCGCCTGTGGCGGATTTGGTTTGTAGAATGGTAATGCCGAACTACATCCCGAATGCTTTCTTTTGGACTATTATATATTGTTTCGGTATTACCAGAAATTGATTGAATAAAAAGATTTGGAATAATTTTGGATTTTCACATAATTGATTATTTGTTTCTTATTATTGCACAACTAAATTCAGGTCAATGCATATCAAAACAGTTCTAAAACTATTATTTGTAACTCTTCTTTCTACTTTGTCTAAGGAAGTGAGCTCACAATCGGCTACCGATTTTGATACCTATACAACTTTAAAATCATCGGGCAGTTTACCAAATGATATTACGAAGCTTTCTTTTGAGAAATATAAGGAGGAATTGGCCAAAATTCAGCAAAAGGATTTGTCGCGTTCGGAAAAACAATTGGAAAAACAATTCCAGCTAGATGCGAATTATGCTATTGACCGCATGCTATTAAGCGGGAGGGTTTTATATAATGATCCAATATCGCTGTATGCAGCAAAAGTTGCTAAGGAGATTTTGAAGGATGAACCTGAAACGTATAATAAGCTTAGGTTTTATTCAGTTCGGTTTACCAATGTGAATGCCTTTACCACGGCCAATGGAATTATATTTGTGAACATAGGATTGATGGCACAATTAGAGAACGAAGCACAACTTGCCTATATACTCTGCCACGAAATCACACATTATAAAAAGCAGCACTCTTTATTGGGTTTTAAATTTGAGAAAAATTTAGAAAAAAAAGTTTCGAAGACTGCCTATCGGAAAAACAACCAGGATAATTTCCTTACAAAATGTGCATTTAACAAGAACCAAGAAATAGAAGCCGACGAGGAAGGTTTGAGATTGTTTAAAAAGTCAGGTTATAGTTTAGAGGCTATCGATGGAGTATTTGATGTGTTAGAGTTTGCCAATTTACCTTTTGATGAAGTGCCGTTCAATAAACGTTTTTTCGAAGATAAACTTCTCAAATTCCCAGACGATTTTCAATTAGCTGATAGTTTATTGAAGCCCGTAAGCGAAGGAGACGACGATGACGACGCAGAATCAACCCACCCATCTATTCGCAAACGTAGAAAGATAGTGTCAAATTTATTGGAAGGGATTGGAAAAAAAGACCGAAAAAATTATATAGTATCCAAAACAGAATTTGAGTTGAATCGTAAAATAGCCCGATTTGAATTGTTGCATTTATATTTATTGAATCACGATTATGAGTATGCATTATATAGTGCTTTTATATTGTCGGAAGCTGGCGATTCAAATAGTTATTATGTAAATAAAACGATAGTTAAAAGTTTATATGCCCTTACGAAAGTGTATGCCCTTGAAGGGGATGATGGCTATAAAACTGTGCATACTGATTATGAAAAAATTGAAGGTGCTTCCGGCTCATTATATTTTTTGATTGAGAAAATGCATGAAGAACCAATAGCAATGAATATATTGGCTTTAAAAAGAGCATGGAAGCTTAAGGACAAATATCCTGCAGATGAAGAGATAGAAAAAATTTGTGATGAATTATTGCTTACCCTTACCAAGGAGCATAAGGCAAGCTTTTCCGATTTTGAAGACTATAGTATTGATGAAAAGAAAGATGAGCTGATAGAGAAGGAAAAAAAAGTTGAAGAAGAGGAAACAACAACCAAGAAAAGCAAGTATAATAAATTGAAGAAGGCCAGAAAAGAAACGATTAAGAAAGAATCAAGCGGCAAATCGTATTTATATGCAGGCATGGCCGAATTGGTGAAAGACCTAGAGTTCAGAAAGGCATTTAAGAAAGCAGAAAATGTAGCATTGTCTATTACTAAAAAAGATGAGGATGGTGATAAGAAAAATAAGAAAAAAAAATATGATGGAGAAGAAGAGCAAGCCACTTCCATTGATAAGGTAATAATATCCGAACCCTTTTATTATAAAGTTGATTTGCGTAAAAAGGAAGCTTTCAAACAAGAAGAGAGTGAAAGAGCATTGATCAACTTGGATGAAAAAATATCAAGACTTAGCCAATTGGCTCAAGTGGATGCCGTAAGATATAATTCCAAAACGTTTACCGCTGCCGATGTGGATGTGTTGAACAATATCATGCTTATCAATGATTATTTGAGAGATAATGGCCAAAATACCGAGAGCGGTTTAATTAAGGTAGATTATAAAGGCATCAATAATCTGATAGAAAAAAACAAGACTCCTTACCTCATGAATATGGGTATATTGTATGCCATTGAAGACAAAGACGATATGGGGTATCATTATGCATTGTGTGTGGTTACTGCAGGGTTGTACACCCCATTTCTAATATATCAATTGATGCAAAGAAATGTCTCAACTTATATTATGTATGAAACTATTGATTTAAGAACAGGAAAGTATCTGTATGACAATACAAAGAAAATTAATAGCAGCGACAAAGATTATATTATAGAAATGCATTTATATGATATGTTGCTACAACTTAAACACCCTAAAAAATAAAAAACACACGATGAAAAAAATCACAATAATTTGTCTTTTATTTACCGCCTTTTGCAAAGGTGCCTGGGCACAAGTGCCTGGATTCATTGGTAAAAAGTTTTCTGCAAGTGCGGGTTTGATGTTTTTCCCTGCATTTAACGCCACCTATAATAATAGGGAAAATATTTTACCAATACTTGGTGGGGAAATCTCCTTTTTTGGAATGAACTGGATTAAAAATTTAAATCTCGATTACGCTAAATCTCGCACCACTACAGTGGGTCTCGATTACCAAAATATGAGAACCTCCGATTTTGTAGTACCATCTACTTCCTCTAGCAACCATAAAGCAATTAGATATGTACACGCAAATAGCGTAGGTGTTAACTTTAAAATATTTAATGAAGATAAAGGAGCTTTGGCTCCCATTGGCAATTTTCAGAAATTGGGATTGAATATGTTACTTACCCGATCGTATGACAGTTTGGACAATATATTAAAAGCATATCCAACTAAGAATCATTTTTTGACCTTTACGTACGGTTTTGGCAAACGTATTATTTTATATAAGTATTTTACCTTTACCTATGGAGTTGATATGACTATTATGCTCGATCAGTCATTTGTTACACCAATTGATGGGAACGATATTAGGCGATATTATGATGCAGGTTTTGTAAGAACAAGATCAATGAAATTGATCAATGCTCATGCTTCAATTGGATATGTTTTTTAAAAGATTATTAATTATGAAAAAGTATAATGTATTTATTGGTTTTATAATAGTAATGTTGCATTATTCATGCGACCATACTACCAATTGTAAGATTGCTCCTCCTCATTTTGATTCCGCCACCTATACTGTTACAGTCTCTACTACCAAAACCCAGTATATTATTCCGAATCCCAATCTATATGACGAAAATACAAAATACTATTGGACTGTACTGGAAATACCGGGGACTACTAGTACAAAATATTATACTGGATCTAGGGTTTTAACTTATATATTTGATAAAATTGGAATCTACAAATTTCAATTGGTAAGTGAAAAATTGGGTTGCAAATCAGACTCTATTTTGATTTCAGTTAATTCAGTAACAGCAGGAGGAAACCCGCCGCCGTCGGACCCATGTACCATCACCACGGGAAAATTTAAATTACAGAGCACGACATTCACGGCTACCAATGTTCCTTCATTTACATCTACAACCAATTATGGTTATACAGGACTTTATGATAACAGCAGTAATAATGTATATTTTTACTTACCTAAAACTTTTAAAAATTCACCCTTATTAGCCGATTATACTATTAACAGTACAAAAACATATAGCCAATTGTCGGGCAGTGATTGTGCAATAGAAATACAAGGCACCCGGTATGCTGCTATAAATCCATCTACTGCGGTAGTGCATATTAAATCAGGAACTACAAAAACTATCGAACTGTCAGTTTGTAATTTTCAATATAAGTACAATGGTAATATATATACATTAGAAGCCAAGTTCGAGTTTAATCCTTAACATGAAGTAAATTCTATTGAAAGCAAATATAATTATAATATTATTTTATATAATTGCTCTTGCAGCTTGCAATCATAAAACAAACTGCAGAATTCCAACACCGACCATCGATTCTTTAACTTTAAAAATAAAATCAGCAACTTCCAAGCAATCTATTCGACTGTCTTGTTATGAACCGCAATCTCATATTAATTGGGTGTTGACCCAAGATCCATTGTCTCAAAATATTTATACAATAGTTAATCATAAATATGATTCTTCATTTGAATATTTATTTAATCGCAAAGGTGTCTATAAATTTTTAGTGACAGCCAACAAATTTAACTGCTTTAGTGATTCGGTACCAGTTATTGTAAACACAAATGGGAATTCTATATCTACCTCACAATGCCCCATGCCGTAGGGAAAATTTTTTAAAATAGAGAATACTTATTTAGCATCTTATAATGTTCCCTACCTTTATGTTGCTCCCAATTATACTACTATCGGTTTGTTTGAGAATGTAAATAATACCGAAACTCAATATATAATAGTCCAAAAGAAAGGCACTAATCCCGAATGCTTTCGGGATTAGTTCGGCATTACCATTCTACAAGCCAAATCCGCCACAGGCGGAGAACTATTATAGTTTAAGAAATGGTATTACTATGTGCAATTTTGAATATCATTCAGGCACAACCAAAACCTGTGAAACGGAATTTGAGTTCAATCCATAGCGTTTGTTATTCTACTTGCATTTGATAACTATGTGAGGACAAAAATAGTAGTCCAGTTTCTCTGTTTTTTTTCTACCTCAAAAATACCGTAATTTTGCACAGTAACCCAATTTCAAATAACCCATGATTGAAGCAGAAAAATATATACCTCAGCATAAGATTAGAATCGTCACTGCCGCAGCCCTCTTCGATGGGCACGATGCCGCCATCAATGTGATGCGTCGTATTATACAAGGCACCGGTGCCGAGGTGATACACCTAGGGCATAATCGCTCGGTTCAAGAGATAGTGGACTGTGCCATACAAGAAGATGCCCAAGCAGTTGCCATTACTAGCTACCAAGGTGGACACAATGAATATTTTAAATACATGCATGACTTGCTAAAAGAACGCGGTGCAGGACATATCAAAATTTTTGGCGGGGGTGGAGGAACAATTCTTCCAAGTGAGATAGCCGATTTACAACAATATGGCATATCTCGCATCTATCATCCTGACGATGGCAGGGAAATGGGTTTGCAAGGGATGATAAATGATATGCTAAAACAGTGCGATTTTGAAACAGTTGTTTCTTTGAATGGTCATGCAAAACATTTGGAAAATAAAAATCCCAAGGATATCGGCCAACTAATTACCTTGGTTGAAAATCATCCAGAAAAAACAAACGATACTATCAAAGGGTTTCAAGATTTGAATACCACAACTATTCCCGTGCTAGGAATTACAGGAACAGGAGGGGCAGGAAAATCAAGTTTGGTTGATGAATTGGTTCGTAGATATTTATTGGAATTTAAAACCCAAAGTATTGCTATAATTTCTGTTGACCCCAGCAAACGTAAGACGGGTGGGGCTTTACTAGGCGACCGTATTCGTATGAATAGTATTAGCAACCCGCGTGTATATATGCGTAGTATGGCTACGCGTCAAAGTAATTTAGCGTTGAGTAAATATGTGCAAGAAAGTATTGATATATGTCGTGCCGCAGCCTTCGATTTAATTATTGTAGAAACTTCTGGCATTGGGCAAAGTGATACAGAAATTACCGATCATTGTAATGTTTCATTATATGTAATGACCCCTGAATTTGGTGCCGCATCGCAATTAGAAAAAATTGATATGCTCGATTTTGCCGATATGGTCGCCATCAATAAATTTGATAAACGTGGAGCACAAGATGCACTGCGTGATGTGCGTAAACAGTATAAACGCAACCACCATAAGTTTGATGCGAAAGATGAAGACCTTCCTATATATGGAACCATCGCATCACAATTTAACGACCCGGGCATGAATCGTTTATATAGAAATGTGATGAATGCGATTGCAGATAAAATGCAGCTCGAAAAATTCCGCAGTAATTATCCAGTAAGTGATGATGAATCGCAAAAAATATTTTTAATTCCACCACACCGTAACCGTTATCTGGCCGAGATTTCAGAAGAGAATCATCGTTATGGAGAATGGGTAAATGAACAAGGAGTTCTTGCATCACAATTATATAAATTGAGGGGTGTAATTGATATGTTGAAGGAGAAAAAATCTGCAACTGACGAACTCGAATTATTGTATACAGAATTGGAACAAAAACTCCATCCTGAATGCAAAAAAACTTTAGACTTTTGGCCCGAAAAAGTTAAACAATATACTGCCGAAAACTATATATATAATGTTCGGGGTAAAGAAATAAAACAACCATTATATACTGAAAGTTTAAGTCATCTAAAAATACCAAAAGTAGTATTGCCAAAATATAATGATTGGGGTGATATATTAAGATGGCAATTAACCGAAAATGTACCAGGCGAATTTCCCTATGCTGCGGGTGTATTCCCACTCAAACGTACTGGAGAAGATCCTACACGTATGTTTGCTGGAGAAGGTGGCCCAGAGCGAACCAATAAGCGTTTTCACTATGTATCATTAGGGCAGCCCGCCAAGCGTTTATCTACCGCATTTGATTCGGTAACTTTATATGGGGAAAATCCAGATTTACGTCCTGATATATATGGAAAAATTGGTAACAGCGGCGTGAGTGTTCCTACTTTGGATGATGCTAAAAAACTATATAGTGGTTTTAATTTATGTGCTGCCGCAACTTCTGTTTCTATGACTATTAATGGTCCTGCACCAATGTTGCTTTCCTTCTTTATGAATGCAGCCATCGACCAACAATGTGAAATCTATATAAAAGCAAATGGTTTAGAAAAGGAAGTAGACGAAAAAATAACTCATATATATAAATCAAAAGGAATAAAACGCCCTGTTTATGATGGTGCATTGCCTGACGGGAATGATGGCTTAGGCTTGATGTTATTAGGTGTAACGGGCGATCAAGTTTTACCAACAGATATATATGAAAAAATAAAAAAGGAAACCATGGAAACTATTCGTGGTACGGTGCAAGCAGATATATTAAAAGAAGACCAAGCACAAAATACCTGTATATTTTCAACAGAATTTGCGTTGAAAATGATGGGCGATATACAACATTATTTTATCGAAAATAAAGTACGAAATTTCTATTCGGTTTCTATATCGGGTTATCATATAGCTGAGGCAGGTGCAAATCCTATTTCGCAATTGGCTTTTACACTTTCCAATGGTTTTACTTTTGTAGAATATTATTTGAGCAGAGGAATGAATATTGATGATTTTGCTCCCAATCTTTCTTTCTTTTTTAGTAACGGTATCGACCCTGAGTATGCAGTGATAGGCCGCGTGGCACGTCGCATTTGGGCCAAAGCCATGAAGCATAAATATAAGGCAAACGAACGCAGCCAAATGTTGAAGTATCATATCCAAACAAGTGGTAGAAGTTTGCATGCACAAGAAATAGATTTTAATGATATCAGAACTACGTTGCAAGCATTATATGCCATCTATGATAACTGTAATAGTTTGCATACAAACGCCTATGATGAAGCCATCACAACACCTACAGAAGAAAGCGTTCGCAGGGCTATGGCGATACAACTTATCATCAATCGTGAATTAGGTTTGGCCAAAAATGAAAACCCATTACAAGGTTCATTTATTATAGAAGAATTAACTGATTTAGTAGAAGAAGCTGTATTGCAAGAATTCAACAGGATTAGCGAAAGAGGCGGTGTGCTGGGTGCTATGGAGACCATGTACCAACGTAATAAAATACAAGAAGAAAGTTTGTATTATGAAACTTTGAAACATACAGGAGAATTTCCTTTGGTGGGGGTAAATACATTTTTGAGTAGCAAAGGTTCTCCAACTATTTTGCCCAAAGAAGTGATACGCAGTACTGAAGAAGAAAAGCAATTACAAATTAATAATCTCTTAGCATTTCACGAACGTAATAAAGATGTTTCTGCCACTGCATTATCTAATTTGCAGCAGGCTGCCATCACCAATCAAAATGTATTTGAACACTTAATGCAATGTGCTAAAACTTGCAGCTTGGGCCAAATGTCGGGAGCATTGTATGAGGTGGGGGGGCAGTATAGAAGAAACATGTAAACATTTTATATTTTCCATTTCTAATTTTATAGTTGTCTATTTCAATGCAAAAGTGAGGAAATTATATATTATGCCCGTGGTTGCGTGTCCTCACCAACCACAAATATGTACTTATAAATATTTATTTTATCTATGGTATTTTTATCTTGTAGTAGTAATGATGAAAGCAAAGAAGGAGCTATCATTGATTCTACATTTAGGCATATAGATTCAACTAAAAAAGTTTCTAAAAATAAACTCGTAAAATTCAAACCTCTGCGTATTAATCTTGGCTATACTATGAGTTTGGTAGATGAAGAAATATATACAAAAGCAGTTGACAAAGGAATTAAGTTTGTAGCGGATACGAGTGATTTTAAGAAGGTGGGAAACAGATAGGAATTATATAATAATTCTAAAAAAGTATATGAGTTTATTGATACCCTGGTGGTATTGCTCAACCTACCACCAATGGGTATTTAGAATTTAGTGGCAAAGGATATTATAAGGTTAATGATGAAAAATGGTACCTTGCATTCGCTGGATTATACGAAGGCAATTTTTTTATTCTTATCCCATCACCTTATACAGGGACTTATAGCATTTCAGCCCAAGATGCTCTGATAAATCCGTCGGGCACCTATTTGCTTAATTTATTTTTTACTCGTTTGTACGAACTTCATGGGGATTGGAGTTTATATAGTATTTCAGATAAGAAGCTAAAGAAAATATCATCTCATAAATTAGATTGCAAGGCCGCTAATAAAGAGTAAAAGAGTAATGCATTGGAATCTGCTTTGTGTCCAAATATTGAAGCAGCTAAGTGGATTTCTGATAAAATGGTATTGCTAAAAGTAAGCAATTACGAAGGAGCAAATAATATAAAAACTGGCTACCTAAAATTGACGATCAAGTAAGAATTTCGGACCCGTTTAAAATCAGCGTCAGCCCCATTGGCCGCGGCGAACTGAAACCCGAATCCTGACCCCCAATAAATAATAATTTTTAACAGGTTGCAGCACTTAAATAAATACTTATCTTTGAATAAAAAATTAGTACCATGGGTTTAGTATATGCCGATATCGAAATCATCAATTATGCTGATGAGACTTTGAGTGAAGATGGTTATTTGCCAAAGGAAAACATAAGGAAAATGCAGGTAACGGCTATGGCCGATTCGGGGGCTATTCGGTTAGCCATCAATGAAAATATTAAAGATATTTTGGGCTTAAGAGTGAGGCAACAATTAAATATTTCCCTAGCTGATGGCACCAAAAGAACACTTGATGTGGCAGGCCCTATCAGATTGAAATTTAAGGACAGGCATTGTATAACAGATGCATTTGTTTTGCCAAACAATGAAGAACCTTTAATAGGGGCGGTACCTATGGAATTAATGGATCTGGTTATTATACCATCTGAAAATAAATTAGTATACAATCCACTGCATCCTGACGGACCTTTGTATTCACTAAAATAGTAATATATAGATCAATAATCTGCCGTTTTCGCCTAAAACTTAGGCGTCAGCCCCCAAATCCCGCATCCTGAATCCCAAATCAATGATCCGCTGTCTTCGATCTGCTAAACATACTTTTCAATCTTACTGCTGGAACCCACAATTTCGATAGCATATATTTTCCCAATCCTTGTTCTTTCTTTACGTGCCACACCGTTGTTCGCGGGCTTTCCACAGGATGGTTATGCAAGGTATATGCATAAGCAGCGATAGAAGTTCGAGCTGTTCCTTCAGGGAAATGGATAGGTTCGTAACCATGCAAAGTATAGGAACGGCAATGCATAATAGCGAGTCGGTTAAAGGGTACATCCACTTCTGTTTTCACACCTGTGCGTTCATCTTCTAATTTTAATTCGCCGCCATATTCTTTTTTCCAGTCTTTGTTTATATATAATAATAAGTTCAAATTGCGGTACCAGTTTTCGTGTATAGGATGGTAATTAAAATCGGCATGCATATCCAAAAAACTTCCTTTTTTACCTTGGTGTATGCCGCCGCCATAAAAGGTATCGTCAACAAAAACATTTTCGTTGGTAACATATTTTAACCAATTGTCAAAACGCTTTGAAGTGAGGTCTCTATATAGTTCTGAAAACACGCCACCCAATTCAAAAAATCTAGATTTCTCAAATTTATTTTTGGCAAAAACATAGTCGGCACTTGGGGTTTCGATGTGAGGAATTGTATTATATAATTGAGTAAGTTTTTCTTCGTCGCACAAACCATCTACTGCAATATACGGAAAAGGTTTTGCGGCTAAAAATTCTTCTCTAAAACGTTCTTGATTAGCTTCTATATATTCAAAATTTATCATAATATTTTATCCAAAAATTAATGATACGAATTTCACTAATTATATAGCTTCGATAAAATGATATTGGTCAGTTTCTGATAGAATTATTATCATCAAAAGGAACTAGGAATAAGTTCGCTGCGGCGAATAGGAGTAAGGGCCATACGGCAAATTAATTGAAGTGAAATTAGATTCAGTCAAATATATAGTAAGCAATAAAAAGTCTTGGCGTCAGCCCCCATTCGCTGCGGCGAACTGAATGCCAACCCTTAACTTACAACCTCCATCGACTCCAACACCTCGTCTATAATACTTCTGTCATTACACAAACGGGGTACTTTGTGTTGCCCGCCCAGCTTGCCTTTGGCCTTAAGCCAGTGGTGAAAAGTACCATTGGGAGCTCGTTGTATTTTGGGCATTTGCATGGCCATATTCTTAAATCTTTTGGCTTCGTAATCGCTGTTCAATTCCTGTAATTTATCATCGA
>JAWXAU010000130.1 GCA_034439655.1 Bacteroidota bacterium
ATGCCGAACTACATCCCGAAAGCCCCGCTTAATCCCGATAATTATCGGGATGCGGGGGGATTAGTCCCTTTCTTTTGGACTATTATATATTGAGTGTCGTTATAACATAAACCCCACAGAAATATTCACTGTTCCATAATAAGGAAGCTGGAAATCATTTCTGCTTTGTAATACTGGAGTTTTAATACGCAAACTGGCAAACATCTTTTTATAATAAATATCTCCACCTGCTGTAAGCTCACCATATAAGCGTGTGCTGGGTGTAAAGTCTTTAATAACGGGGAGCTTGTCTTTTGAAACATTTTCTAAACCGATACCTGTATATATAATACTTTTAGTATTTCTTCCAAGTTCTTTGGTATGAAAATACTCGATAATACCAGCAAATAAATTACCTTTTTTTATTTGATTTTTATTAGTTGTATTATAACGATAATTGACATCTGCACGTAATCCGTCATCATTTTTACGGTAAGAATAATTCACATTAAATATATAATCTACAGTTCCACTTCCCGGTTGGTAGTTTGGGTTGTCGGTATTAATGTTTGCAATATATTTCCCTGTAGGTAGCTTTAAACCCGCACCCATAGCCAAACGGTGAGAGGTAGGGCATTTTATTTTAGATAAAAATATATACCTGCCGAGCAAAGTAGCATCAGCCAATCCTGATATATTGTTTATTAAATAACTATTTGAATATATATAATAGTTTACCCAAGGTATTTGCCCAATAAATTCAATTCTATTATTGGGTGCGTATTTCACAAACAAATCTGTACGATTGAAAACCTCTTTGCTTCGCGAATATATACTTTCTCCTGGATGGCCATGCTTACCATTATAGTATCCTACCTGATGCCCCAAACCTAAATAGGTTTTACTATCGGTAGGAAAAATACGACTCGATATATCGCAGCCACATGCATCACAAGCGTTTGCACGATTTATGATAAAAGCGAGAAACAAAAAGCAATATAATTTATTCATATTATTTAATACTAAACGATACAGTTTTCTTGGTCAAATTTTCTGAATGATCTTCCGTTTCAGTACTTAGTAAATAATCAGTATTTATTGAATCTGTTATCATAATATTGGTGTCAATGCTCCAACTGCTATTGTCCACATGCATATCATATTGGCTTACTATCACATTGTTCTGTTTGCCTTGTATGCTCCACACCACATGGTGCAATTCGTCATTATCAGTAAAGTTTATTTTAAGATTTAGATTCTGGCCTTTGGTATAATTGGCACCTTCTTGTGGGTTTGATATAGATACTACAGGACTCTCGGTATCTTTTTTCGATTTGCATTGCTCAAAAATAAAGAGTGAGCAAATAGCTAGAACAATGGTGTTTTTCGACATTAATAGTTGATTTGACGCGACAAAAGTAATTGCAGAATTTATCAGAAAAATATGCGTAAAGTCATATCATATCAAAAATGTAAAATTGAGTTATATAAATTTACTACTTATAAAAAACCCATTTGCCTAATTCCTTAAACGTAGGTTTTTTGCCATACATCAAAATCCCAACTCTATAAATTCTTGCGGCAAACCATACAATACAAACAAAGGAAACCAACATTACACCCATAGAAAGTGCTATTTCCCAGTTGAACGATTGCATAAACGATACGCGGGCCATCATAACAATAGGAGAGGAGAAAGGTATAATAGATGCCCAAAAAGCCAAACTGCCATTGGGGTCGTTCATTACCGAACTAAAAGCTATGAAGAAGGAGAAGATGAGTGGCAGATTTACAGGCAGCATAAACTGCTGCGTATCTGTCTCTGAATCTACTGCGGAGCCAATGGCGGCATAGAGCGATGCGTATAATAAATATCCTGTGATAAAATAAAATACAAAACAGAAAAGTATTAAAGGGAAATTGAGCGTAGATACGGCTTTCTCAAATTTCATGAAGCTTTGCATCTGTTCAGCTTTTTCATATTCATCAGCAGGCACATGGGCATTCTTCTTCATTACTTGCTCCACTTGGTTCATATCCACATTGCTAACTAAGTAGCTTTTCATAACGCCCGTAACGGTGATGGTGAGCACAATCCATATAGCAAACTGGGTAAGAGCCACACAAGCAATCCCAATGATTTTCCCCATCATTAATTGAAAAGGCTTTACACTGCTTATTACAATTTCTACAATTCGGTTGGTTTTTTCCTCTATCACACCACGCATCACCTGTATGCCATATAGCATAATGAACAAAAATATAATATAAGTGAGTACCATAGCTCCTATAAATGAGCTGCCTGTACTTGCATCCTCCGTTCCCGTCTCGCTAACCAACTTGGGGTAAACTGCAATGCTGGTGCGGGTTGCCTTAATCTGAGCTTGATTAAGGTTCATATTCTTCATCTTGATATTGGTGATGATTTCCTCAAACTTGTCTTCCAGTTTATTAATAATGGCGACTCCTGGTTGTTGCTCGGCTACAAAGTCAATATCTTTGATATAAGTTATAGAATCAGTTTTTGGTATGATGATGAGGGCATCGTATTTTTTATATAATACTTGGCTTTTTAAGGTGTCAATGTTTTCATCAGAAAAAACGAATACATTTTTGTCATCATTGAGGAGTTTATCTTTGAAAAAACCTTGCTCATCATGCACAGCAATGGTTTTGGTTTTCTCACCTATTCCCGAATTGACGGCTAAATAAATCATTACACCATATAGAGCACCAATAAGCACTGGGCCTAGAATGGTCATAATAATGAAAGAACGTTTTTTTACGCGGGTCAGGTATTCACGTCTGATGATGAGGAGTATTTTGTGCATAGTAGTAATTAGAAAAACAGGGCGAAAATATGTGATAATTTTATAATATCCGTCATTGCGTCCCAATTGCTATCTGGATCGTTACCTAAACTTTATAATTACACTTATTTTTTTAGCTTCGTCCCATAACTATCGGACTATGCTTCCCCGCGGCGAATCGTTATTACGAAGCAGATTTCTATGCATTGATTCCGACAACTGAGGATCGAAATGACGTTCTATGAAGCCACAACAGGCTTCCTACCCATATAATACAACAGCACATCAGCAATTGTTTTTACCAACACAAAAACACCAATAAAATATAATTGAGCCAGCTCACCATTATAAGGATAATTCTCTTTAACAAAACTGAAACCTACCGCACCAAATACTATCACCATGTGCATCACAATGGTTCGTCCATCAATAAACGAGGCATTGTCAGAAGGATGGGCTCGCAAATATTCGCCATTCCCGAAATAATGCCACATCAAATCCATGCCAAGGCTTAGGGTATAAAGCAGTAAAGTTAAATTAAACACAGGATTTCTCAATAAAACCAAGTCGAAATTTTTACTACCATCACCCTTATTCGATGCTATAAAACCAACAAAAACCACGATGAACAAGAGATAAAACAACAAAGTGGCAATGCGAATAAACAGGTACTTAAACCCCAATTTCCATTTAGATCCTGTAACAACAAATGCTTTAAATTTTACATCGCCAGTAGGCTTATCACCTTGGGCACTCACTATTTTGATGAATGAGAAAAAAGAGATGATCATGGTCTCCATCCAATATAGATAAATAACAGAGAATAATGTCCAATGCCCTACAATCACACCGTATATAGGCATGAGGTTAAATGCAATCTGAAACAGCAATGGAAATGCAATCTTGTGGTGCATAAGTGTTTACTTTGGTTTTTAAAAACTTTACAATATTACTCCATTCCCATAACTTTGCCTCATGTGTTTTCGTTGGTTAACTTAAAAATATTTATTTGCAAATGGAACTTAAACTGTCAGGAATGGATTTTTATAGGGTTTTCCTAATTTTCCACATTATATGCGGAGCAATAGCTTTGTTAACAGGATTTATCGCTATTGTAGCTAATAAAGGTGGCTCATTACATATGAAAACAGGCAAAATATTTTATTGGGCAATGTATGCAGTAGGAGTATCATCTTTTGTTTTAGCTTTAATGAAATTCAATCCCTTCTTATTGTCTATTGGTATTTTTTCTTTGTATATGGTCATTAGCGGATATAGAGCATTATTCTATTATAGATTGGTCGAAAAATATAAACCCACTATGAAAGATAAATTGCCCGTCTATATTGGCTTAGTAACGGCTCTATTCATGGTCATTTACCCTATATATATGATAGTAGTTTACCAAATTGAAGGTATTTTTATTTTGATTATTTTTGGTTCTATTTTACTGTTTAATGTATATAATGATTTGAATACCTTTAGGAAAAACCCTGTAATTTTCCCATATTACAGAAAATGGATCATAAAGCATATAGGTATGATGATGGGAACGTATATCGCTACCACAACAGCCTTCCTAGTGAATGTTGCTACTTTCAATCCGCCTTGGGTTTTGTGGCTAGGTCCTACCTTGGTCGGTTCTTTTTTGATTGCATACTTCACTAAAAAATGGAAAAATAAAAGTATAGTAGTTTGATGCCCCATACATATATCCAAAACTTATCCGTGTTTGTTCCGTTCCGAGGCTTCGTAACATCGGAACCCCGCCAACCGCAAGTCTCACTATTATAGACTATATTTGTGCAACTGCTAATTAGAATTATATATATTATTTTTTTACTAGGTATAGCTCATACAGCTACCGCACAAACAAGTGGGAGAGAGCGTTCCAAGCAGTTTGAGCAAATATATGATACAGCGAAACTCGACAGTCTTCCTATCATATATGGCAGCGTGAAAGTTCTGCAAAATAATATACCCGTTCTTGATTCTTTATATACCATCGACTATATTAAGTCTATCATAGTTTTCAAATCACCGCACACAAATATTGCTATTATATACCATACATTTCCCCGCAAGCTCGACTATACGGTTCGAAGAAAAGACCCCAAATTTATATATAAAGATTATCAACCTCTCATCAATCCTTTTGCTTACACACCGGGAGAGAACGACCCCTTCTCCATTGATGCTTCTGGATTGGAAATGCGTGGTTTGTTGAGCCGTGGAATAGGGGTAGGCAATACGCAAAGTTTGGTGGTGAACTCAAATTTGAACTTGCAAATAAGTGGCAAAATAAATAATGATGTGGAGGTGAAAGCCGCTATTAGCGACGATAACAATCCCATACAAGTTGATGGTAGCAGCCGACAGGTGCAGGACTTCGACAAGGTATATATAGAACTTTCCAAAAATAAAACGCGTGTAGTATTGGGCGATTTTCAGATGAAGAAACCCAAAGAAACTTATTTCACTGCGTACGATAAAAAATCTCGGGGTATACAATTCGACCACGGATGGGAAGACAAAAAAGTGGGCATTAAATATAATATAGGTGGCGAAGGAGCCATAAGTCGTGGGCGTTTCAGTCGTAATACTTTTAATGGGCAAGAAGGAAACCAAGGCCCTTATAGACTGAGTGGAATCAATGGCGAATTATATATTATCATACTTTCGGGTACCGAAAAAGTATATCTAGATGGATTGCCAATGACCCGTGGTGAGCAAGACGATTATATTATAGATTATAATACTGGAGAAATTACGTTTATGCCACGAAGGTTGATTAATAGCTACAGTCGTATTGTGGTTGAATTTCAGTACAGCGACCGCAATTACGGGCGTGTGGTATATACTACAAGAGCAAGTGCTGAAATAAAGAAGCATCAGATTGTAGTGAACTATTATACCGAGAAGGATTTGAAAAATCAGCCCTTCCAACAAACGTTAAGTGATGAACAAAAACTCATATTGGCCAAAGCAGGTAATGATGCATCACAAACAAAATTTGAAAACGCCATTGCCAATGACTATTATGATAAAACAAAATTATTATATAATAAAATTGATACCATCATCAATGGTAATGCCGTAAAGTATTATATATATGCCGAATCGGCGGGTACCGATACGCCTTACTACCAATTGGCCTTTAGCTATGTGGGGCAGGGCAGGGGAAGTTATAATATAGCCAGCAGCGGTGCCAATGGCAGGGTGTTTAAATGGGTAGGTTTATTACAAGGAAGTTACGAACCTGTGCAAACACTTATTGCACCCAAGCAAATGCAAATGACCTCGTTGGTACATATATTCACACCCAATACAAAAACAAAAATAGAGCAGGAGCTTGCCATCAGTAGTCTTGATAGAAATACTTTCTCTCCCAAAGACGATCAAAACAACCAAGGTATTGGCTACCGATTAAAAGTATATAAAGAACTTAATATAAATAAGAATTTAAAAGTCGATAATACCAGTTCGTGGGAATTTGTAAACAAGAATTTTCGTTATGTAGAACGTTATCGGAATGTAGAATTTGAAAGAAGTTGGGAGCGTGCCCTTAACAATAAAACAGCCACCGACACGGGTTTTCGAGAGCAAATCATTATGTCGCGTTTCAATATGTATTATAAAGAATTTGTGAAAACATCGTATCAATTCTCCTTATATCACAAAGATAATTTTCTGAAAGGAATAGCCCATGCTTTTTCAACAGATATCACATTAAATAAATGGACTGTATTGGGCAATTATAATACTACCGGAAGTAATATAACTTTAAATACTATTCCTGTAAACAATTACAAAACTTGGCGTGCAGAGCTAGGTCATTCAGGAAAATATATAAAATCTAAAATTTATGCCAATAGCGAAAGAAGCACATTTAATTATAATACCAATCCCGATTCTTTATTATATAATTCCTTCAATTACGACCAATATGGTGCAGGAATAAATAATAATGATACTTTAAAATCGCAGTTTGGATTGGGTTACTTTTATCGGAAAGATAAAGCTCCCTCTGAGGGTAAATTCATTGACCTTAACGCATCGCATAATATTGATGGAACCTATAAGGCAAGCGGTAAAGCGGGCAGATTGGATCTTAGTTTGAACTACCGCAGATTTATAAACGATACTGTTTCCAGTAATAAAATAGAAGACAATACTTTGTTTCGTGGCGAATATCAAATTGCATTATTTAAACGAACATTATATATCAATTCATTCTTCCAAACAGGGAATGGTCGTGAGCTTAAACGGCAGTTTACTTACCAAGAAGTGCAGCCGGGCAATGGCATATACCAGTGGAACGATTATAATGCCGACAGTATACAGCAGCTCAATGAATTTGAAATAGCTGTGTTTAAAGACAAGGCAAGGTTTATCAAAATATTTTTGCCCACCAATGAATACGTCAAAACCAATATCACCCGCATTAACCAAACCATTACTTGGGAACCCTATAAACTTTGGGAAAATAAAAAGGGAATTTTCAAATTACTATCATACTTTTCCAATACTACCAACGTGCGGGTAGAGCAGAAAAATCAAAGCACAAGGTTTGCATTAAAGAATCCATTTAACACGATTATAGCTGATACGGGATTAATCACCCTCAGCGGAGTTCTGCGTCACGTATGGTTTATCAATAAGTATAACAATAATTGGGGAGCTGAATTTGGCTATATACAAAACAGTCAAAAGCAATTACTGACTACTGGTGTGGAGGCCAAGCAAAAGAAAGAACAATATATAAATGTGCGTAAAAGTATTGGTAAAAGTTGGCAAGCAAATATCAATATATTATATGGCGACAAACAACTCAATACACCCTCATTCGAAAACCGAAACTATCATTTCTATTATACCGATTGGCAGCCCGCTATCCAGTGGCAGCCCTCGCAGGATATGCGTTTCAAAATGTACTATCATAACTTCAATGCCCAAAATAAATATAATAACGACACTACCCAAACGCTCACCAACGAAATCACTTCCGAGTTTAAATACTTATATAAAAACAACGGAAGTTTGCTTGTAAAATTCAGCTATAACCATATCAAATTTAATGGCGATGCAAACTCACCCATCGGCTTCGAAATGCTCAACGGTTTGCTCAATGGTAATAATATAGTGTGGGGCATGGCATGGGAACATCGCCTGGCAAAAAACACCCAATTAAGTATAGTATATGATGGTCGCAAAAGCGAACTAAGCAAAGCCGTGCATATTGCTAGGGTAGAAGCGAGGTATATATTTTAGGGGATTATATAGCTTTCCATGGTTGGTGTCCTTACCAACCTTAACAATGCATTATCTATTTACACTCAGCTTCAATTGTGCACCTAACCCTCCACTAATTATCAGCAGTAAAGTAGAAAGTCTTATATCGCTTGCGTTATTCGCAATACGGGATATATATGTTTTAGTAGTACCACATTTCTCAGCCAATTGCTCTTGTGTCATACCTTGTGCTTTGCCTAGTTCCTGCAGCATTACACCAAGCTTGAATGCTTCAAATCCTTCTTCATATTGTTCACGTTTTTTTGCACCACGTTTACCATGTTCAGCATCTAAATGCTCAGTAAACGAAGTCAAATTCTTATTGGTTTTTTGTCATGGCTATATATTATACCGACACTCAATAGACCTCTTTCATAATTCGATTCTAATAAATATAAAGGTTTGAAACACGAATTTTAAAACTTAGAATGCTGCCCTTTTTTATTTACAGCAGC
>JAWXAU010000131.1 GCA_034439655.1 Bacteroidota bacterium
GGATTGGGAAATATATTAATTGTATTACTATTTTCCAGCATATCAATTCCTGTAGTTTTGGTATAAGTTGTTACAGTCTCTCCTGTTCCTGGAGTGTTGTGTCCACTGCCCGGGCCCATATTGCCCTGTTGTACGGTGCCATAATAAGTGGGTCCAGGTGTATAGGGATATTCGCCATTATATAGGGAATCTATCGTTACAAAGTAAGCATAAATACCATTTGGATAATCGGGCGTTACACAAAAACGACCATTGTGGTCATCTAAATCGCCGCTGCCATTTGTATATAAATAATCTTCTATATAATAACCCAACGGGTACTGTCCACCTACATTAGGTCCGGCATTTGATGCTGTGCTGCCATCAGGTAAAGTGGTGCGAGTGTTGATATTACGTTTTGCATAACTGCTACGCATACGGGTAATATTTCCCGTTCCATTTGTATTGCTAAAACCATAAGCTCCATATATAGGAAACCCGTCAAATGCATATCCTATAATAGGAGAATGCGTAGCATTGTCTTTATCATTATATAAACAACGGGGATTGAGGTGAGTATGATACTCACCATTAGGAGCAGGATGTCCCAAACAGGTATCAAAACTTATGCCTTCCACATAAATTGCATTCTGGTTCCACACTCCCGCATTATTATAACTGCGTGCGTCTTTGGCATTAAATATAGAAACTCCATTGCTCCACACTCCTGTATGACCTAATGAAGTAGCAATAGCATTCCCTGTATTTTTCTGCGGATTGCGTGTAATTTTAAAAACAAAATTCTGATTGGCTGGCGTATTTGGATTTCCTGTCCATGGGCCTATATCATAACCTGGAATACAGGTAGCACTCACATATACATTGGTGGTAGCGTATTGCACCTGTTGTACATTGCTGAGAATACTTCCATATCCTTTTTGCGAGTTAGTATTGATAACCCAAGAGGTTACTTCAGGGGTAAGTGTTTGTGCATTTAGGTTGAGTGCGAATGCTATAATAGCAAATAAAATAATTCCATTTTTCATGTTTGCGGTTCGTGTTTTTGGTTATAATTTTTATTACGGATGGTTTGTAAAAAGGGTGGGGTATGGATGTAGATTTGACAACTCTGCTTGGCACTAGCGAGGGTATAGTTGTCAAATCTAATCTGTTGCACACACGCATGTAAACATACACGCATCCACCCGTACTTTTGCAACAAAATATATAAACTCACGCAATGCCAAACAACCCATACATCATAGGAATAACAGGTGGAAGTGCATCGGGCAAAACATCTTTTTTGCTCGATCTCAAAACATCATTTAAGCCCGATGAAGTATGTATCGTTGCTCAAGATAATTATTATAAACCTTTTAATGAACAGCAGGCCGATACAAATGGATTTGTAAATTATGATTTGCCTTCTTGTATCGATATCGACAGGTTTTTGCAGGATATCGAAAAACTAAAAAATGGAGAGAGTATTACCAAAAAGGAATATGTTTTTAATAACCCTGGTAAAGTTCCCGAAACTATTGTTGTAGAGTCCGCACCTATTATTATAGTAGAAGGACTTTTTATATATTATTTTGAGCAAATTTCGCTGCAACTACAATTGAAAATATTTGTAGATGCCGATGAGCAAATAAAATGGCAACGCCGCCTGCAACGAGATACAGCCGAACGTGGTATTGAGAATCATTTGGTAAAATATCAATGGGACAATCATGTAAAGCCTGCCTACGATGAATATCTCCTTCCATACAGGAACCATAGCGATATTATCATCGCCAATAATATAAATTATGATAGAGGTTTGGTAGTTATACAGAACCATATTAGGCAAGTGTTGTTTAATAAGTAATAGCCCTTAAATGTTATTGATTAATTACGCAGCTTGCACAAAAGACTGAGCATTGGCTGTGGTATAATAAATCCTTTGCTCTTTCTTCAGGATTGCAAATCCTAAAGAACAGGGATCAGAAGACCAGCCAATTGCAAGTTCCTGATTTTAGGAATACCTGTTCAAAGGTTTTTTATGCTTGGTTATTAGGAGCAACTTGTTCATTTACCAAATGCGTCGGTGGTAAAACCATAGGTATTCGGGAGATATCAGTCTCTTATACATTACCCCCGATAGCAATCGGGGCCTAAAGAGACTTTCTGATATTACATTGCTTTTGTATTAGCAAAATGCCACCCCTCTGGGATTTTTAGTCCAAATTTATTAGTCCCAGTGAGACGACCTTTTGGTAACAAATGTCTACTGTGTAAATCTAAGTCCTGTAGGGACGGCCTTTTAAAAAGAGGCAAATGCTTAACTTAATGACATTGCCCTTTAGGGACGATATATTGCATTTTTTCGAACACGTGTGGTTGTGTGACCAACCACGGGTAAAAAAGCACACTAAGTTTTGAAAGTTTCATATTAGTTGAAGTATTCGCAATTCAGCTTTAAAATAAAAAATGCTAAATATAATCCCGATAATGGTCGGGAGTAAAATATCTTTGCATCCCTGTTAGAGATAGGTAATAAATGAAGAATAAAGAAGAAATAGAAGATGGCTTGATAGAGGTATTCGGTGCCCGCATGCACAACCTCAAAAATATTGATATCGCCATGCCCCGCAACAAACTTATTGTTATAACTGGCCTTAGCGGTAGCGGCAAAAGTTCCTTGGCTTTCGACACCATATTTGCTGAAGGGCAACGCCGCTACCTCGAAACATTTAATGCTTATGCCCGACAATTTGTTGGGAATCTTGAACGCCCCGATGTGGACAAGATTGATGGACTAAGCCCCGTTATCGCCATCGAGCAAAAAACAGTAAGCAAAAATCCACGCTCAACCGTAGGCACTATTACTGAGGTTTATGATTTTCTCCGTTTATTATATGCCCGTGCAGCCGATGCCTATAGTTATATAAGTGGCGAACGAATGGTAAAGATGAATGAAGACCAAATTGTTCAAAAGATATTCGTCAACTTTCATAAGAAAAAAATAATGTTGCTCGCACCAGTAGTGAAGGGCCGCAAAGGCCATTATCGTGAACTCTTCGAGCAAATTCGCAAACAAGGGTATACCAAAGTCCGTATTGATGGAAAACTACAAGACATTGTACCCAAAATGCAAACCGACCGATACAAAATACATGATATAGAGATTTTGATTGACCGCGTACAACCTGATGTCGACAAAGAAACCCGCATAAAAGACAGCATTAAAATGGCCATGAAAACGGGTAAAGGTATTATAATGGTGGCCGAGGCCGATGGGGAAAATGTGCAACATTATAGTCGTTTTCTAATGGACCCCGTTAGCGGTATTAGTTATGATGAGCCACAGCCCAATACTTTCTCTTTTAACTCTCCCTATGGAGCTTGCCCCACTTGCGATGGATTAGGTACACAACGCGAAGTGAATGAGAAATTCTTAATTCCAGACCCAACCAAATCTATTGTAGGGGGGGCATTGGCTCCCTTAGGTGAATACCGCAGCAACTGGACATTTGCAGTAATGAAGGCTTTGGCCAAAAGACATAAGTTTGGATTGAACGATAGCGTCGATTCACTGAAAAAAAACCAAATGGATATTCTGCTCAATGGCGATCAGGAACAGTTGGATGTTGAGTATGAATTTGCTTCGGGCTATAAACAAATATATCATACACAATGGGAGGGGCTAGCCAATTATGTGAAACGCCAGTACCTCGAAAAACCGGGCGATAGCATAGCTGCTTGGGCCGAAGAGTTTATGGAAGTATCACCCTGCCCCAGTTGCCATGGCACCCGATTGAAACAAGAAAGCCTCTGCTATAAAATAGCTGATACTAATATATCACAATTGGCCGAAATGGATTTGTTGAGCTTGGGCAAGTGGATGGAAAATGTGGAGAGCAAATTGGACGAAAGACAAAAAATAATTGCCACCGAAGTACTCAAAGAAATTCGTTCACGTTTGGGATTTTTATTAAATGTAGGTTTAGAATACTTAACCCTCAACAGTCCTGCCCGCACACTAAGTGGCGGTGAAGCACAACGTATACGCTTGGCCACACAGATAGGAAGTCAACTTACCGGTGTATTATATATATTGGACGAACCCAGTATAGGTTTGCACCAACGCGACAATCATAAACTTATAGAAAGTTTAAAGAACCTACGCGATATAGGTAATACCGTTATGGTAGTGGAGCATGATAAAGATATGATGATGGATGCTGATTATATAGTAGATATTGGCCCAGGTGCTGGCAGCCATGGTGGACATATAGTGGCACAAGGAAATCTGCAAGAATTCATGCAACAAAATTCCGTTACTTCACAATATATAAGTGGCAAAAGAAATATTGATGTACCTAAAACACGGCGTGAAGGGAATGGGAAATATATAGAACTGAAAGGCTGCACGGGCAATAATTTAAAAAGTGTTGATGCCAAGTTCCCATTGGGCAACTTCATTTGTGTTACAGGCGTTTCGGGCAGTGGCAAATCATCTTTAATTAATGAAACATTATATCCATTATTACACAAACATTTTTATCAAAGTCGTTTAAAACCTTTACCGCATAAAAGTATTGCAGGACTTAAAAATATTGATAAAGTAATAGAGATTGATCAAAGCCCTATAGGTCGCACACCAAGAAGTAATCCCGCCACCTACGTAGAGGTATATACAGATATCAGAAACCTGTTTACTGCTTTACCCGAAGCGAAAATACGTGGCTACAAACCGGGCCGTTTTTCGTTCAATGTAAAAGGAGGCCGTTGCGAAACTTGCGAAGGCGGCGGCATGCGTGCCATCGAAATGAATTTCCTCCCCGATGTATACGTGCAGTGCGAAACTTGCAAAGGCAAAAGATATAATAGAGAGACTTTGGAAATTAGATATAAAGGTAAATCTATTAGCGATGTTTTGGATATGAGTATAGAACATGCGGTGGAGTTTTTTGAACCTGTACCTTCCATCTATCGCAAAATAAAAACACTAAAAGATGTGGGCTTGGGTTATATCACCTTGGGGCAACAAAGCACCACGTTAAGCGGTGGCGAAGCCCAGCGGGTAAAACTTGCCACTGAGCTTAGCAAACGCGATACAGGTAATACCTTTTATATATTGGACGAGCCCACCACAGGTTTGCATTTCGATGATGTAAAAGTACTGTTAGATGTATTGAACCAGCTAGTAGAAAAAGGCAATACGGTACTTGTAATTGAGCACAATATGGATGTGATAAAGGTGGCAGATTATATAATAGACATCGGCCCCGAAGGTGGCAATGGCGGCGGACAGGTATTGGCCACAGGCACACCCGAAGAACTTATTAAAGTAAAGAAAAGCTACACTGCTCAGTTTTTGAAAAAAGAACTGAAATGAGTTTAGCTTATGGAAAGTTCTAAACTTTCCATAAGCTAAAATACAAGGCAAAGTGTTACAAAATATAAGGCCTCCATTTTTTTAGAAAGTATTCTTTTACGTGGTAGTTCCGTTCCGATTTTGGGAAGGGAACATCAGAAGCCCGCTAACCACTTCATTTTGTGCATGGTTGGTGTCCCCACCAACTACTCTTCGCTTGTACTAGCTCATTATACCGAAACTCAATATATAATAGTCCAAAAGAAAGGGGGACTAATCCCCACGCATCCCGATAATTATCGGGATTAAGCGGGGCTTTCGGGATGTAGTTCGGCATTACCACCGAAACTCAATATATAATAGTCCAAAAGAAAGGGACTAA